>WRMM01000159.1 GCA_009777135.1 Candidatus Fibrimonadales bacterium | reverse complement strand
ATTCTCTGCGGTGAGGTGAGTTGTTCATTGCTGAACTCCGTTGCTTTCTGTCTGAACCAGAATTTATAGAATTTGCAGTATTTTCAGAATAAGCTTATAGAGCCACATTCCCCACTTCAAACCCTCCTACTCATAAATATAAGACAATGCTGATTAAGTCAAACTTAATGTTCTGAAGCATGGAAAAAGCGACATGTGGAGCTGCATTGGCTGGGACATGGGACATGATTTCTTGCAAAACAGCTAAAAAAGCCATTTTATTTAAAAATCATATTACACATACTTCTTCAACACATCCTTGCCAGCTACAAAATAATCTATCCCGCTGGCTACGGTTACAAAAGTTATTATACCCATAACAGAGTAAGGCAAATATTCCCAAATCTCTGCCCAGTTAGGAATCAAACCGCCAATGGGATCCAATGCGCCTACAAGGATTATCAGAATCCCCGTGCCTTGAATTGCGGTTTTCCATTTGCCGGTTTTGCGAGCGGGCATGGATATTCCCTCGCCAGCGGCTAAAGTTCGCAAAGTCTCAACGCTTGCTTCTCTAAAATAAATCAACGCTACCATCCAAACCGGCGCATAATCAGAGGCTAAGAAGCATAGAAACACGGTCATGTTTGAAATTTTATCGGAAAAAGGGTCTAAATATTTGCCAAGCGCCGATACCTCGCCCCATTTGCGCGCCAAATACCCATCTAAAAAATCCGTCACCATAAAGGCTGCAACCATCACCAAAGCCAAAATTTTGAAAACCAAGCTATTGTCTTCGTAATTCAAATTATTATCGTAAAAAAACACCCACAAAAACACAGGCGTTAAAACTATGCGGCTCATTGTCAATTGATTTGAAACGGAAAGCGGCTTGCGATGCATAGGGTCGCGGTAGTAGCGATAAGCAAAAGACACGCCAGAAGCAAACATAAGAAGCATTGAAGAACCCATGCAAATTTGCTGGTAATCTTCCAAATTCAAAACATAAACCAGCATTGTGGCATTTATGCTCAGCGTTGTTGCCTTGGTCCAAAAACCGCTAACCCAAAGCGGCTTGCCCTCACGCAGCATTGAAAGCAGGTAAAGCGTTCTTGAAACAACTCTGGCCAAAAACAGAACGCAACCTATGCCAAGCATCATTTCTGGTTCCCTAACCTCTATCTTAGAATCCCTTATAAAAATGCAGAGCATAACCGCAAAGGCAAAAATTCCCTCAACAAAGGAGAGCCATAGCTGGTAGTAAGGCTTTTCTGTATCTTGCTGGCGAACTTTGAAATACAAATACCAAGCCGCCACCAAAATAACGCTTATATTTACAGCGGCAAGCTTGGAATGGTCTGCCCATATAAAATAAAAAACCGGAAAATAAGCGCATATTCGGAGTATTCGCAGCACCCGCCCATATAACTGCCTATTTACTAAAACTTCTGGCACAGAATAGAAGATAGAAAATCAAAACACCTCTCCCGCATACACTAGATTTGTTCCCTGCTTTTCTGATATGCTTTGCAAATTTTCCAAAAGATTTATGCTTCTTTCCGTAAGTTCAAACAGCAAAATCGCTTTGCCGTTTTGACGCGCCTGCTCAAGCGCTTTTTTTACTTGAGACTCAGACTCAGCCTCCAACAAATTTTTGCGGCATCTTATCCCCTTTTTAGCACATTCGCTAGGCGGCAATAGGCTTGCTGTTCCTCTTGCCGTCAAATCCCAAAACCACATTTTTTTTGAAGCCAGCACGTTTTCAAGCAAATCAACAGAGGCCTGATGAATCAAAAAATCCTCTCCATGAAGAGCGGCAAAACCGCTTACATTATCAAACCTTCTAAAATGTCCGTCTAGCCTTGCAATAAGTTCTTTCTCGCTAGTTACCCCAATCGGAATTTGCGATTTTCTTTCTATATCATAAATCATCCTGGCACGGCTTTCCATGGGAACCCAGGGAATAATATGCGCATTTGTTTTTTTGCCTGCCCCCAAAAGCTCCGGTCTTGAAGAGGGAATCAGCAAATTATAGGCAAAATCAAGCTTTCTCAATATTTCCGGATTATTTCTCAAAACTCTGTTCTGCTCCCGCACTGCCAAAACCACCGCTAACTTTGAAGAATTCGGCCTCCACAGCGTGTCCACTATGCGAACTTCGGTAAGCGGATAGCTCCCCTGCTCGCCTTCGTATTTCAGCAATGCAGCTTTTCCATTCCTTATTTCTCTCATCCAATTAACCTTTCCCCTGCACCTTTCTATTTCCTTGGAAGCGCGCAGCATGTAGTTTGGGATAGACATCCCGTTTGGAACAAGCCATATTTCGCCCACAGAAAGAGTATCCGCTCTTGCTGTATCGGCTCTTTGGCGCTTTAGCGAAATTACCCTGTGCACGTTAAGCGCATTTTGAAGATTTTTGTCTAAAAGCAAAGCCTCGCTTACGCTCGCCTCCTGCGCAGCTTTCTGCTCCAGTTTCACAGATTCCGTTTTTTTAGCATTATTTGCAATTATAAGCACAAATAAGACGGCAAACAAAAATATCGCTGCGCCAACAAGAAATTTCAACGGAATTTTCTGCAACATATTGAAGAATGTAAAAAATAGGAAAATAGCATTTTCTATATTAACTCGCAAATAAACAAAAAAGGAGTTCTTATGGCTATTACCAAAGTTTGGCTAGATGAGTCGGAAAATGAATGCACAATGTGCGGCGCATGCGAAGCGGTGTGCGAGGCTGTTTTTGAAGTACCAGAAAAAATGGTAGTCAAAGAAGGCGCAGATTTTGCCGCAAACGAAGAAGGAATCAAAGAGGCTGCAGATAGCTGCCCGGTTGCGACTATAGCTTACGCTTTAGACGGCTCAGAAACAAGGGCAAATTAATATGAGCGCTCTTGTTGGCATTCTTAGCGGGTCTGCGTCAGATAAGCCAGTTGTGGACAAAATAACCTCAACTTTGGACGAACTTGGCATAGCCTGGGAATACAATGTGCTTTCTGCGCATCGCACGCCTAACAAGGTAGCTCGCTATGCAAAAGAAGCCGAGGGTAGAGGCTTGAAGGTTCTGGTTGGCGTAGCTGGTCTTTCGGCTGCATTGCCAGGCTGCATTGCCGCTCACTCAATTTTGCCCGTTATTGGCGTACCCTGCGATGGCGGCGTTCTTGGCGGAGCAGATGCGCTTTACTCGGTGGCTCAAATGCCTCCAGGCATCGTTGTTGCCGCAGTTGGAATCAACAACGGCAAAAATGCAGCTTACTTGGCAGCTTCCATTTTATCTCTTTCAAATTCAGAGATAAAAGAGAAATTGCTGGCTTTCAGAAAAAGCTTGGGCGATGAGTAAAATGCAAAAAAACACTTACGAAAGCCCACTGCTTTCCAGATATTCATCTGACGAAATGCTTTTTTTGTTCAGTCCGCAGTTCAAGCACCAAACTTGGCGCAAACTGTGGGTTTGGCTGGCAGAGGGCGAGCGTGAGCTTGGGCTTCCCATTAGCGAAGAGCAAATAGCCCAGCTAAAGGCTTTTGAAAACGATATAAACTGGGATGTTGTCGCAGAAGAAGAAAAACGCCGCCGCCATGATGTTATGGCTCACGTTCATGCTTACGGCATGCAGGCAACGCTTGCAAAAGGCATAATACACCTTGGCGCAACAAGCGCTTACGTTGGAGACAACACAGATTTAATTCAAATGCAGCAGGCTTTGATTTTCACCAGACGCCGCCTGTGCAGGGTTATAGACAAACTTTCAAACTTTGCATTGCAATACAAAAACATGCCAATTTTGGGGCGCACGCATTTTCAAGCCGCTCAGCTAACAACAGTCGGCAAACGCGCTGCAATGTGGATTCAAGATTTTTTAATAGACTTGGACGAAATAAACCGCTTAATAGAAATTTTACCATTCCGCGGCGTTAAGGGAACAACAGGAACCCAAGCCAGCTTTATGGAGCTGTTCAACGGCGACCACGAAAAAATCAAAAAACTTGATGCCTTTGTAAGCGAAAAGGCGGGCTTTAAAAAAGTTCTAACAATTACAGGGCAAACCTATACACGCAAATGGGATTACATTATAAACAATGCCCTAGCCTCGCTTGCAACGAGCCTCAGCAAATTTGCCACAGACTTGCGAATTATGCAGGGTTTAAAAGAAATTGAAGAACCTTTTGAAAAAGACCAGATAGGCTCTTCTGCCATGGCGTATAAAAGAAATCCTATGCGCAGCGAACGTATATGTTCCTTGTCTCGCTTTGTAATAGCGCTCCCCCAGAGCACGGCTTTCACGCAAAGCACCCAATGGTTTGAACGCACATTAGACGACAGCGCAAATAAAAGACTTGCTATTCCGGAAGCTTTTTTAGCAACGGATGCCATGCTGATTTTGGCGGAAAATGTAGCAAACGGAATGGTGGTATATCAAAAAATCATAGAGCGGCACATACACGAAGAGCTGCCTTTTATGGCAACCGAAAATATTTTAATGGAAGCGGTAAAAAAAGGCGGCGACCGCCAGATTTTGCACGAAGAAATCAGAACCTTGTCTCAGCAGGCTGCTTATGCGGTTAAAGCAGAGGGCAAAAGCAATGATTTGCTGGAACGCATTTTAGCTTCGGGCAAATTCAAACTTGAACGCAAAGATTTGGAAATCATTTTGGATTTGAAAAAATTCATAGGCCGCGCCCCCGAGCAAACCGAAGAGTTTGTAAATTTTGAGGCAAAGCCTGCAATAGAAGCATTCAATGATTGGAAACACACAAGCAGCGGAGAGGTAAAGGTATAATGTTCACAGGTATAGTTCAAACTTGCGGAAAAATTACGGAACTAAACAAAATTGGCGATGCAACGCAAATGAAAATTTTTGCTGAAAATTATTTTTCTGCCAGCAAAAAAGGCGACAGCGTGGCAAACAACGGCGTTTGTTTAACAATAGAAAGCTGCACGCAAAACGAAGCCGTTTTCACCATGATTAAGCAAACCATAGACAACACCTCTTTTAAAGAGGCAAACGTTGGCTCTATGATAAACCTTGAACTCCCCTGCCGCCCCGATTCCCTTATGGGCGGGCACTTTGTGATGGGGCACATAGATTGCGCCGCCACTGTGAAAGAAGTTATGAACAGGGAAACCGGCATAGAAATTGATTTGGAAATTCCCGAAAGCATTGCCAAATACGTAATCCACAGAGGCTCCATAGCCTTGGACGGAATCAGCCTAACCGTTGCGGAATTGCCCAAAGAAAATATAATTCGCGTAGCAATTATCCCCGAAACCATAAGAGTAACAAACATCGGCTGCTGGAAACCCGGCACGCTGGCAAATGTAGAAGTGGACATGATGGGAAAGTATATTGAGAAGCTGCTGGCTAATTATAAGTTGAGAGTTGAGAGTTGAGAGTTGAGAGTTATATTTATTTCGTTTGGGGGGGGTTTTTCCTTTCTGGGTTCGTTTTTGGGGGTTTGTCCCCATTGCTCTCGTTATTAATAAAAAAATATAATTGTATTATA
>WRMM01000158.1 GCA_009777135.1 Candidatus Fibrimonadales bacterium | reverse complement strand
ATCTTCCGCATGGCATTCGTAATATTTACAATGGCATTTACCGCTTAACTGGCGTTTTTCCAGTGGGCGCATTGTCTGAGGGACCTGGCGATAGAGCTACTCACAATAAAATGCAAACACATTTTGGCGTTCCAGAATTCACGCCTCTTGAAGAATTTAACACTTCTGCCGCTGTGTTTTACGATAGCGCAGATGATTTTATGATTCAAGAATCCACAATTGGCGGCCAAGGTGATTTTTTGCTGATGCTTGCTTTGGCTTCCGCAAAAAACCTCTCTCCCGCAACTGCTCCAAAAACATCTCCTCCTTCTAAGCCAGAACCTGTCAAATTTACTCCCAGCATGTCTCGCGGTCCCGCCTCTTTATTTATAAATCGCAATGAAAGTTTGTTTATAATAACGCCTTCTTCAACTTGCAAGGCAGATAGCTTGGCTATAATCAACCACCAAGGCAACCAGATTGCTACCCTTTACCGCAATGAGCAAAACCAGTATATTTGGAATACACGCCACCTCCCTGCAGGCGCTTACAATATAATCCCATCCGATGGCAGTTCGCCTTTGCTTGTTAGAAAGTGATTTTCTATATTACCATAATGCCCATTATTTACGCTTTTTTTCTTCTCTGCATTATAGGCTGCGCGCAGTCGCAACCTAAATCGCAGTCGCAGGCAGTTCAAAAACCTGTGCAGAGCGAGGATAATGTCTTTTCTTTTGAAAGCATGGATTGCCCAAAAGATTACATTAGAGGCATGGGCATGGGAGAAAACAGGCAAGCCGCTTTGATGCAGGCTGTTGCGGAAATTTCTTCGCAAGTTCAGCATTCAATGACCGTTAAGCAGGCAGCCGAACTGCTAAATACCCAAGGCACAAATTTGCAAGCTACAAAGCAGATGGAAGAAAGCATAATGGTGGTAGTCTGCATGAGCCGCGAAGATGCTGCAAAACCTTATTTGAACCAGCTGTCCAGAATAAATGATTCCTTAAACCTTGCCATTCAAACAGAAATTGCGCAAAAACATCCAAGAGCTAAAAGAGAGGCTGCTAGAACAGCAGAAGATTTGAGAATGAGGCAGATAACAACAGTGCAAATTTTGCAGGGTTTGGGAAAAGATATTGAATTGCCAAGCGCAAGCACAGAAGCCTACGAAAAAATGTTAAGGGATTACGAGGAATTTTCTTCGAATTTCAAATTTATATGGGAAGCGACCAGCGAGGAAATTTCTCAAATACTTGTATCTAAAATTTCTTCAAAGTATAAAATTGAAACAGGCACTTGCGTGCAGGGTCTTAAACTGGTTCCTATAACCACCGATATATCTTGCGAATACGGCAAGCTTGGCCCGCATTGTTCTTACTCGCCGGTTTTAGAAGGCCGTTCTTGCGAAAATGAATTGTACTTTGTGCTAAAAGGTTCCACTGTTCGCACAACCATAGAGCGCAGCGAAAGCGAAGCCAGGCGCAAATTGCTAATCCAAATTCCCAACGCATCATTTTGGGATAATTGGTTTGAGGAGTTGGATAAGTATAAGTGATGAGCGGAGTTTGTTTTCCTAAAGGGTTTTCTGCGGCGGGCGTTAAGGCTGGGATAAAGGTTAGCGGCAATTTGGATTTGGCTCTGCTTTGCAGCAAGGAACCTGCCAAGTGTTTTGCAGCGTTCACAAAAAATCAGGTTCAGGCTGCGCCTGTTCTCTACGATAAAGAAGTCTTGTCAAAGCAAAATGTTATCAGCGCCATAATTGTGAACAGCGGGAACGCAAATGCCTGCACTGGAGACCAAGGGTATGCAGATGCAGTGAGCATGGCGGAGCTTGCGGAAAAGGAATTGAAGCTGGGCAAGCATTCTGTTTTGGTTGGCTCTACAGGCGTAATTGGAAATAAATTGCCAATTGAAAAAATACAGGCTGCAATTCCTGAGCTTGTTAAAAATTTGGGCGTTGAAAACGAAAATTCCGAACTCTTTGCAAAGGCAATTTGCACAACGGATACCGTAATAAAAACAGCCTGCATTTCCGTGCAAACCTCAATGGGCGAAGTTCGCTTTGGAGGCTCATGCAAAGGCTCTGGCATGATTCATCCCAACATGGCAACCATGCTAGCCTATATCACAACGGATTTGAAACTCTCAGAAGATTTTTCAGCGGAGTTCAAATCGCTGGTAAATGAATCCTTCAATGCCATAACCGTTGACGGCGATATGAGCACCAACGATACCTGCATCCTTCTTGCAAACGGCCAGAGCGGAGTTTTTTTAGCCGATTTGAGCGCAGCCGAGCAAGCCAATGTTCGCAATGCCTTGTTTGAATTGATGAAATATTTGGCGCTTGAGATTGTTAAAGATGGCGAGGGCGCAACCAAAAGAATAGAAATTGAGGTTTGCGGAGCGCGCAGCAAAACCGAAGCCATGCAAATCGCAAAATCCATAGCCACAAGCAACTTGGTAAAATGCGCTTTTTTTGGCGAAGACCCAAACTGGGGCCGCATAGTGAGCAGCGCCGGCGCAAGCGGCATAGCTTTTGACGCATCAAAAATCTCTTTGTATTTTGAAGATGTGCAAATCGTTAAAAACGGCATGCCGCTAGAAATCCCAAAATCCCAGCTTTTAAAAATTGTAAAACAAAAAGAATACAAAATTTCCCTAAACCTGCACATCGGAGATTCCAAAGCCTCCGTATTCACATGCGACCTAAGCTATGACTACGTTAAAATTAATGCAGAATATACAACGTAGCTGTAAACTCCTGATAATCCTGCTCATCGGGAATTTCGGGGCTCAGACAATAGACGCCGCTTTGCCTGCGCAAAAATTAACAGCTATTGATTCCATTTCGCATTCGGAAACGCGGTTTACGCAAGGGCTTTTTTGGGATGGCGATGAATTGTGGGAATCTACGGGGTTGGTGGGCAAGTCTAAAATTTATAGGATGAACAAAAAGGGCGAGGCTTTTGACTCGCTTGCCATGCCAGGTTCTCATTTTGGGGAGGGCATTGCGAAAATTGGGAATAAGATGCTTTGGCTCACTTGGCAGTCTCGCATAGGTTTTGTTTTGTCTGCAAGCCCTTTGCAAGTTTTAGGCACTTTCAGGATTGCCGGAGAGGGCTGGGGTTTAACGGTTTGGAATGGCAGCTGGCTTATGAGCGATGGAACAGCCTCGCTTTACTTGCTTTCCAGCAAAGATATGAGCGTTGCGGGCAAAATAGATGTTCAGGCAAATGGAGTGCCTGTTACGTATTTGAACGAGCTGGAGGCTGTGGGCGACACTCTTTATGCCAATGTGTGGCAAAGCGATTCCATAGCCGTGATTTCTTTGCCGAGCGGCAATGTTGTGAAGTGGCTGGATTTTTCGGAACATGCAAAAAACATAAGAAAAAGGCATCCAAATGCGGAAGTTTTGAACGGAATAGCCTTTGACGGCAAAAATTTGTGGCTCACAGGCAAAAATTGGCCTTGGATTTATAAGATTAAGCCTTGACAATATGATTTTTTTTTTCTATATTTAGTATTCTAGTGGAAAAAGCGTTTTATGGACAATAAAAAGAACATTTTGATAGTTGCCGTAGGCGTTTTGCTAGTGGCTGTGGGGTTTTTCTGTTTGGCTCAAGGGCCTTGGGATAACCCCGTGTCGCTAACAGTAGCTCCGCTCATTTTGGTTTTTGCCTTTCTTGTGGTTGTGCCTTTTGGCATTCTTTGGAACGGCAAAAAAAAGAAGAGCGAGTAATTTCGGGCAATTAGCTCAGCTGGTTCAGAGCGTCTGCCTTACAAGCAGAATGTCAGCGGTTCAAATCCGTTATTGCCCACTAGCCTTTGGGGTGGTAGCTCAATTTGGTTAGAGCACCGGCCTGTCACGTCGGAGGTTGCGAGTTCAAGCCTCGTCCATCCCGCTAAACCCAAGGTTATCTTATTGCTATGCGCAATAGGTGGCGTTTTGCTGGCATCGGGCATTGCATATTTGGTTTTAGATTGAAGAGTAAAAATAATAAAGGTGAATTGACCAAAAAAAGTAAATTTATTTTGTAAATTCATTTACCATTATGCTTACAAAAAGATTGATAGCCTGCTTTGATATCATAAACGGACGGGTAACAAAAGCAGTACAGTTTGAAGACAATATAGACGTAGCTTCCGCAGCCGAGCTTGCGGAGGTTATGTACAAAGCGCAAATTGACGAACTTATATTTTACGATATTACCGCAAGTTCCGATAAACGCAAGATAGATATTGAAACGGTAAAAAAGACCGCTCAATGCGTGTTTATACCTTTTACCGTGGGCGGCGGAATTAAAAATCTGAACGATATGTATGAAACGCTCAAAGCAGGCGCAGAAAAAATCAGCATTGATTCAATGGCGGTGCGCAATCCGCAAATAATCGCAGACGGCGCAAAGGCGTTTGGTTCGCAATGCATTGTGCTTTCAACTCAGGCAAAACGCACAGGGAAAACGCCAAGTGCTTACGAGGTGTTTATTGATGGCGCAAGAGTGGCAACGGGGCTTGATGCAATAGAGTGGATAAAGCGAGGGCAAGAGCTGGGCGCAGGGGAAATCTGCTTGAATAGCATTGACTGCGATGGCACGATGGCAGGGTATGACCTTGAACTTATGAGACTTGCGGAGAAAGCCGTTTCTGTTCCGCTTATAGCTTCTGGCGGAGCGGGAAAGCCTGAACATTTGAAGGATCTGTTTTTGAATACGCAGGCTCAAGGCGCAATTATCAGCAGTATGCTTTACTCGCCCAGAGCCGAAAGAAATTACAGCGTTTGCGAGTTGAAAGATTATTTGTTGCAAAACGGCGTGAATGTTAGACCCTTTGAAGAAGGGGTTGAGGTATGAGGCTTAATTTCACAAAAATGCACGGCTGCGGCAATGATTACATTTATTTTAATTGTTTTGATGCCGAAATTGAATCTCCAGAGATGCTGGCAGTGCGTTTGGCTGATAGGCATACAGGCATTGGCGGCGATGGCATTGTGCTAATTTTGCCATCTGATATTGCCGATGCTAAAATGCGGATGCTTAATGCCGATGGCAGCGAAGGCGGCATGTGCGGCAATGCAATACGATGCGTGGCAAAATATCTTTACGATAACGGGCTTGCCAAGAAAACGCAAATGCGGATTGAAACACGCAGCGGTGTGAAAAAGCTTTATCTGTTTGTTGAAAATTCGGCTGTATCTTCCGTGAGAGTTGATATGGGGCTGCCTGAATTAAGTCCTGAAAAAATCCCAGTGAATTTGGAGGGCAATAGTGTTATTGCAAAGCGGGTAGTTATTGGCGAAGCAGAATATGATATTACCTGCGTTTCTATGGGAAATCCTCATGCCGTAATTTTCTGTGCCGATATTGATGGCCTTGATTTGAATAAAATAGGCCCGTTGTTTGAAAACAATGCTTTGTTTCCAGACAGGGTGAATACGGAATTTGTAGAAGTTTTGGGTAAAAATCAGCTTAAAATGGGCGTATGGGAGCGTGGCAGCGGTGAAACGCAGGCCTGCGGAACGGGTGCCTGCGCTGCTGCCGTTGCGGCAGTTTTGAACGG
>WRMM01000157.1 GCA_009777135.1 Candidatus Fibrimonadales bacterium | reverse complement strand
CAGCATGGTTCAGGCTTTCGATTATTGAAAGATAAGCGTCATGGAATTTAACATACTTGCCTACAATAGCAATCGTTACCACGTTTTTTCGTGAAGCGATTTTTTTGGTCATATCCCTCCATGCAGACAAATCGGGCGGCAGGGCTGTTATGCCCAGTTCCCTGCAAACAACTTTGTCCAGACCATTTTCGTGCAGCATAAGGGGCGCTTCGTAAAGGGAAGACAGGGTTACATTTTCTATGACGCAATCCGGTTTTACATTGCAAAAAAGGGCAATTTTATCAGTGATGCCTGGAATTAAGGGTTCATCAGACCTGGCAATGATTATATTCGGCGTTATCCCCATGGATTGCAGTTCTTTAACTGAATGCTGGGTGGGCTTGGATTTGTGCTCGCCCGATGCCTTTAAGAAGGGCACAAGAGTTACATGAATAAAAAGGCAGCTTTCCCGTCCGCGTTCAAGCCCGATCTGCCGGATAGCCTCAATAAAAGGCTGGCTTTCGATGTCGCCGATAGTGCCGCCGATCTCTGTAATTAACACATCTGCGCCGCTTTTTTCAGCTCCTGCATAAATGAAATCCTTGATTTCCTGGGTAAGGTGCGGAATCACCTGGACAGTGCTGCCGGAAAACGCGCCTTCACGTTCCTTTTGCAAGACGCTCCAATAGACCTTTCCCGAAGTAAGATTTGAAAACTTGGTAAGGTTTTCATCGATGAAACGCTCGTAATGCCCCAGATCCAAATCCGTTTCCGCACCGTCATCGGTCACAAAAACTTCTCCATGCTGGTAGGGGCTCATTGTGCCGGGGTCCACATTCATATATGGGTCAAGTTTTTGCGCAGTGACTTTTAAGCCGCGCTGTTTTAGAAGCCTTCCCAAAGATGCGGCTGTAATTCCCTTGCCAAGCCCGGAAACAACGCCGCCTGTTACAAATATAAATTTTGTTTTTTGCATAATTACCCTGATGAAGTTTTGATTTGTGAGATGTTATATCCTTTCCTAAACATGGAGGAAAATATAGAAAATCAGTTAGCCCCCTGTGGTAGCTTGCAAAAATCTTAATGTTTATGAGTAAATATTTCTATATTACCCCAAATATACTTTAAAAAATAAGAGGTTATTGTTATGGGTTTATTAGATGTATTTAAACCAAAGTGGCAAAGCTCGGACCCTGTTGTGCGCAAACAGGCCGTGCAAGGCTTGAATTCTAATGATTTAGACGCGCTTTTAGATGTAGCTAAAAATGATGAAAGCACTGATATAAGGAAAATTGCTGTTCAAAAAATATCTTCAACTATGCATTTGGGCAATTTGCTGAAAACGGAACAGGATGCTTCCGTGCAAAATGCCATAAAAGAAGCTTTGAGAAAGTTTTGGGTTAAAACCGTAAAAAAACACGATGGCGAACCCAATGAAGAAATTCGCAAAATATTCAATGAATTGCAGCAAAAAGATAAAGATGAATTGCTGACAACGGCAAAATCAATGGATGTTCGCCTAGAATTGCTGAGGGATTGCTCCAAGCAAGGCGTGCTTGCTGCAGTAGCTAAAGGCGACCAGCAAGAGGCCGTGGCTCTGGCTGCTCTGGCAAAGCTGCAAAGCGAAAGCCTCCTTGAAGAAGTTGCCAGCGGCAAAGATAGCTCAAAATTCGGCTCAGTGCGCCGCGAAGCAAAAGAAATACTCAATGCAATTCAAGCCGCAAAAATAGACCCGGCAAAGGAAGAAGCAAACTTAATAGCTCAAAAACAGGTAGCGCTGCTTGCCCACGCCACAAGGCTTCTGGAAAACAAAAGCCCTATGGCTGTTGATGCAGAAATGCAAAGGCTAGAAGCCACCGCCCAAGGCTTGGAACAAAATCAGGACTTAATTTCCGTTTTTGAAAAGCACAGGGAAAATATTGCCGCCGAAAAGGCCCGCATAGCGGCAGAAACGCAGGCAAAACGAGAAACAGAAGAATTAGCAAAAAGAGAAGCTGAGGAACAGGTTAAAAAATTTGCAGAAAAACCAATTATAGAGGAGGAGGAAACAGACATGGAAACCGAAGAAAATCTCGACGAAAAAGACGACAACAGAGAAGACAAGATAAGCGAAGAGGAATACAACGCAAAATTGCCTTTGCTGCAAGCCATAATAGACAGGGTAAATAACCTGGACGAAAATGGGGACTTCAATGAGATCTCTCAAAGCATAAGACAGGCTTTTTACGACTGGAAAGAAGCTGTGGGCGATAAAAGAACTCAGTTCAAAAATGTTTACAAGGAATTCAGGGCTGCAACAAGCCGTTTCCAGAACCTTCAGGAGTGGGCTTCTTGGCACGCCGAGCAAATAAGAGAGCAGTTGATAAAAGACATTGAGGAGCTTGCAAACGCTCCCGTTGTTTTGGAGAACAGAACCAAGGCTTTTTCCATGCTTGAGCAATGGAAGGCGGCTGGATACATGCCTGCAACAAAAATTCAGGAATTTTGGCCGCGCTTCAAAGCCGGGCTAGACAAGGTTATGGATTCCGTAGCTCCTTTGCTTAAAGAACAAGAAAAGGATCAAGAAGAAAATCTGAAAATCAAAGAAGATATCTGCGCTCAAATAGAAGAGCTTGCCATAGCAGAAGGCGAATGGGCTGAGCAGCTAAAGAAAATTCAGGAACTTCAGGCAAAATGGAAAGGCGTAGGCTTTGTGCCAAAAACTCAAAACCACATTATTTGGGAACGCTATCAAGCTGCGATAAATGCTTTTTTCAAAAAACAGGAAGCATATAAAAAACGCATTGGCGAACAGATAAACGAACGCATTTCAGCAAGAGAAAAACTTTGCGAAGAAGCAGAAGCCCTTGCAAATTCCACAGACTGGAAAAATACTCCAAGAACATTCACAAAGCTAAGCGCAGAATGGAAAACCGCAGGTTCCGTTCCCGCCGAGGAATACGAAAGATTATTGCAAAGATTCAAAAAAGCGAGCGACACTTTCTTTGAAAACAGAAACAATTTTCTTGACTCTGCCAGAAAAACCAGAGAAGATTTGTGCCAAAAACTTGAAACCCTTGATTTTGATGCCGCCAATGCAGAGTCTCTTGCTGCATGGAAAGCGATTGAAGAAGAATGGAAAACGCTTGGAACCAATGGTTTTTCAAAGGAACTCGGAGAAAGATTTTTTGCTGTTTCTGACCGAATATGGGAAGCCGCTTCAAAAAGCAATCCCGATATCACAAAGGAACTGGATAAAAACTGGGAAACCAAGCATAGCTTAATGGAGCAGCTTAAAACCATTTTGGAGCAGGGCAACTTTAAATTCAAAACTCTGCAAACAGTTCGCAAGTTGCAAGCCGACTGGGAAAGCACAGGTCGCTGCGGAGTTGCAGAAACAGAGATTTCTGCTAAATTTGCCGAGCAAGTACAGTCCTTTTTCTCGTTTTACAATGACCAAAAAGAAATCAGAAGCAACCTGGACAAAATAAACGCTCAAAAGAAAGAGGAGCTATGCAGGCAGGCAGAAGAACTTTTGGCAAAAGCGCAGAGCCAAGCGCTCACAAGAGCAGAAGTTGTTTCCGAAACTTCTTCGCTGAGAGCCACATGGCGAGAGTCTGGAAATGTTTCAATGCACTTGGCAAAAACTTTGTGGAAACGCTTTAACACAGCATGCAATTCCGCTTGCCACGCATTTGACAATGCAGAGCCAAATGAAGAAACCGAATCACCATAATAAAGAGGTAAACTTTGCCCAAGCAATGTATTATAGCCCTTGATTTAGAGGGCGTTCTTTCGCCGGAAATCTGGATTTCCGTTGCCGAGCAAACAAAAATAAACGAGCTTCGCTTAACAACGCGAGACATCTCCGACTACGATGAGCTTATGCAACATCGCTTGAAAATTTTGGACGAGCACAGCATAAAACTTTCATTCATTCAAAGCATAATTGAAAAGCTTCCGCTCTTGGACGGAGCAAGAGAGTTTTTAGATACGCTTCGCTTCACGCATCAGGTAATAATCTTATCCGACACCTTTGCAGAGTTTGCAAAACCCATAATGAAAAACCTAGGCTATCCAACTCTATTCTGCCACAACTTAGAAATAAAAGACGATAAAATCACAGGCTACAAATTGCGGCAAAAAAATCAAAAGCAGCATGCAGTAGAAGCTCTGCAATCCTTAAATTTCACCGTATTTGCCGCCGGAGATTCTTACAACGACATAACCATGCTCCAAGCCGCAAACAAAGCCAGCCTGTTTCGCGCCACAGATTCTTTGAAAGCGCAATTCCCGCAATTTAAAGCGGTGGAGGAATACGGGGAGCTTTTGGAGATAATTTCTACATTCCCACTATGCCTTTTGGAACCATAAAACAGCCTTTGCCTTGCGTTGGCAAAAGAAATGCGCTTTCTATTTGCATGATTGTTAAAAATGAAGAAGCGAATATTGGGCGAGCTATTGAGAGTTTTTTGCCGTTTGCAGATGAAATTGTTGTAAACGACACAGGTTCTACGGATAGAACCATTGAAATTGTTCAGTCTTTTCCAAAAACAGTTTTGCTGCAGTCTGAGTGGATTGGAGATTTTGCCTATTCTCGCAATCTTAGCATTGAAAAAGCAAGCTGCTCCTGGATTTTATGGATGGATGCAGACGACTATGTTCCGCCAGACCAGATAGAATCATTCAACAAGCTGAAACTTGTTCCGCTGGATCGCTTGATTTCTTTTACAATTTGCAATACGGAAGAAGATGGCAAGCCAATTGGCTTAAAGTTCATGCAGGCGAGAATGTTCCCAAACCACAAGGAAATGCGCTTTGAAGGCCGTGTGCATGAAAACGTATTGAAATCTGCGGAAAATTTAGGTTTGAATCCCGTAAACACCAGTATAATGATTTGGCATACGGGTTATGAAACTCTGGAAATAAGGCAAAAAAAAGCAAAGAGAAATTTGGAGCTTCAATTGGCAGACCCAGAGCAGGAGAAGCGGATTGAAGGCTTAATTGAACTGGGCGATTCCCATTCCGTTTTGGATGATTTTGAAAAAGCCGTGGAATATTACAGGCGCGCCTCGGAATTCCATTGCCCATCTAGCATGATTGACCTAAAAATGCATTCAATAAACAAATTAGCCAGACATTTGAGCAAATTAAATAAAATTGAAGAAGCAAAAGAAGTATATACTAGATGCGCGAAACAATTTCCAAAAGACAGCGAAGCTTATTACGGGCTTGCTTTGATTTTGATTTCTCAGGGAAAAAAAGAAGAAAGCATGACTATGTTCAGAAAAGCTCTCGCCATGAAAGCCAATGTTACCATAGGAGGCACAAGCCATTACAAAATAAAACTGGATGCTCTAAAAAATTTGAGCTTATGGGAATTTGAGCAGGGAAATTTCAAGCTATCTAGAAATTATGCGGAACAAATGCTAAAAGACAATAAAGACAATCCTGAAGCGAAATTTTTGTTTGAAAGGGCAAATTCGGCATTGCTGGATAAAAAAGATAAACGCCCTTTGCTGTCGCTTTGCATGATTGTGAAAAACGAAGAGAAAAATATAGGAGAATGTTTAAAATCCGCGCAAGG
>WRMM01000156.1 GCA_009777135.1 Candidatus Fibrimonadales bacterium | reverse complement strand
TTCTCTCTTTCATTTCTTTTGCAGCTTTGTTTGTAAAAGTAACAGCGGCTATTCGCCTTGCTTCAACGTTGCAGCAAGAAATTAAATGAGCGATTTTGTATGCTATGGTGCGGGTTTTGCCAGAGCCTGCGCCAGCTAAAATGAGCATTGGCCCATCTGTGGCAATCGCAGCCTCGCATTGAACGGGGTTTAGCTCCTGCTGGAGGATTGAAGGGGTTATTGTTAGCATGGTTTTGGGGGTAAGGTAGAAAAGTATTTTTGTGCGATAGTCCAGCTCAATGCGCATGGCCGGCATGTGGATCCAGCGCGCCTGATGCCTGCGCAAGCTTAACCAAAATCGCGCCTTTGCTCACTATGCGTTCCCCAGCCTCAATGCCTTCCCTGATTTCCCTGCGAATGCCATCGGTTACTCCTGTTTTCACAGGGCGTTTCTCAAAAAAATCAGGCCTAAGCTGCACAAACACAAAGTTATTGCCCATTTCTTCTATAATAGCCTCGTTGGGAACGGTAATGGCTTGGACAGAAGTTTGCGTTTTAATAAACATCTCCGCAAAACTGCCTGCCAAAAAACCTTCTTTGTTGTTTATTTGAAACACAATGGGAACAAGAGGATTGCTAATATCGGTTGATTTTCCATAAGACAGCACTTTGCCGTCCAGTTCTTCAAGCGAATATGTGCGGTTGCCGTTAAGCAGGCGCATATTTGCAGAGGTAATGTTACTCAGCAGGTTAAAGTATTTGGGCCTCAGCTCGGCTTTTACAAACAAATCCCTATTTTGGGAAACAATCAAAACGGGTTGGCCAGCTTCAACATACTGGCCTTTTTGCACCAGCACGCGCATAACAAATCCGGTAATCGGAGAACTGATGCTTTGCTTTCCCGCTGAAAAATTGCGCTGCATATTGTTGTATGCCGCCTCGGCTGCGGAAAATTCGGCTTTGGCTCTTGACAAATCGCTCTGCGAAACAATGTTTTCTTTTGCGAGTTCCGTTTTGCGCTCGTATTCAGCTTTTGCGCGATTGTATTCACCCTCTGCTTCGGCATAGCGCACGGCAAGATTATTTTCTGCTGTTGCGCTGCCATCAATCGTGAACAGCGTTTGCCCTGCTCGGACTGATTTTCCTTCTGTTACTATGGTGTTGAAAAATACCGTTCCATTTGTTTTTGCAGACACAATTCGCTCATCGCTTTGCGAGGGCTGAATTTGCGCCGTGGCGCGGATAATTTGCCCAAACGGCTCCTTGCGGGCTTCTTCGGTGGCAAAGTCAATTTTCCATTGCTGCTCCTTTGTGAATGCAATTCCGTTGCTATTTGTTATGGCATCTGCGGCGGCAGCTTCTTGCGCCTCGTGTTCATCGGCATAAACCGTTATATCCGGCACTATTGCCTGGAACTTTCCTGAAGAATTTTCTATATCCAAAATCATTTTCCCTTTTCCCGCTGCCAAAGGGGTTAATTTAAAAGGAAAAATGCCTGCCTGCACGGGCTTGCTAAGCGTTTGGCGAACGCCGTCTGTTCCTACAATCAAGCTGATTGTAACGCTGCCTTCCGCGAGGGGTTTAAAATTATCCAAATGCGAAAAATAAATGCTAATATCGCTGGCGTGCCCGGCAACAAAAGGAGCAGCTTCAATAAAAGCCTCAAAATGGCAGCAGTAAGCGGTTAATTGAAGGCTTTCATCGTGAGCGTGGTCGTCTTTTGCGCGCTTGTGGCCATGGTTCCCGCATCCGCTTGCGGCAATGGCGGCAAATATTGCCACAGCCATAAGATATTTTTTCATTCTGTCAATTTCCTTCTTTCTCTTCGCTTTCTACCTTAAAGCTTTCTTGCTGCGCAGGCGCTGCATGTCCGTGTTTATGCCCGTCTTTTGCGCAGCTTTCGCCGTGCTCATCTGATTTGCAGGCAAATAAGGCAATTATTGCTGCCCCTATAAGGCATTTTGTTATTTTCGCAGTTTTCATAGCATCTCCTTTGAAAAAAGTCAATGCTAAAATAAATAAACAATGTGTAGAAATTGTGTAGGATTTTAAAGGGAAAGTAGTCAGCTGTCCGTCTTTTCGTATTTGCACACTTTATTTTTGCCTGTTCTTTTAGCGGTGTAAAGCGCATTGTCTGCGCCGGAGATAAAATCGTGGATGGTGTGTTCCTGCGTTGGCGTAAGCGTATTTACGCCAACGCTCACGGTTATATGCGCCGCTTTGCTGCCAACATAAGGGATAAGGTCTTTCTCAACATTTTTCCGTATCTTCTCTGCAACGCTTAAAGCGCCGCATATATCGGCATCCAGCAACAGTGCTATAAATTCCTCGCCGCCCCAGCGAGCCACCACGTCAACCGAGCGTTTTAAGGTCTTTTTTATGGACTTTGCTACCGACTGCAAAGCCTCGTCGCCTTGTAAATGTCCGTAACTATCGTTGTATATTTTAAAATCGTCTATGTCAATCATGCAAATGCTGAGCGGTATTTGCCCTCTTTTGGCGTGCTCCCATAATATGTTCAGCTGGTGTTCAAAAAAACGCCTGTTATATATGCCGGTTAACTGGTCAATCTCGCTGAGCTGCTTTATAGTATCAATCATATTCAGCATATTGATAAGGTTGCGGATTCTCAGCTTAACTACAGCGGGGCTGAACGGTTTTGTTATGTAATCGGCAGCCCCTAAATCCAACCCCCTTTCCTCGTCTTCGTTGTTTCCAAGCCCCGTGATGAAAATAACAGGAATATTCTCTGTTTTAGAGTTGCTCTTCAATAGGGAAAGCACTTCATATCCATCCATTTTGTCCATAATTATGTCTAACAGTATAATATCTGGCAAGTGCTCTTGCGCTACTTCCAATGCTTCCATGCCGTCTGTTGCCGCATATATGGTGTAATCATGGCCCAGTATGTGCGTTAAGGCAATGATGCTTGTGCTTTCGTCATCTACTATAAGCACGCTGTTTTTTTTCATCTTTTCCATTATTCTGCTCCTATGCTTTCTATAAAGATGTCTTTGATTTTTGCAAGCGCAGCAAGCGCTTTTTTGAATTTGAAGCGTTCTATTTGCTGCGCAAGTTCTTCTGTTCCCGGAATTGCCCTAAGCTCGCTGACCAAATGTATGCATTCCGGATTGTGGTTTCTAAGCATTGACTCTAACCGCAGTAAAAGGTCGCGAGTCTCTTTCTCGCTCAGAATCTTGTCTGGCGCTTTGGTCTCGGCAAGCATGGGCTTCAATTTCAAGAGAACTGATTCCAATTCAGCCTTTAAAGCGGAAAGGTGTTCTTGCGCAAGCAGGTTTGTCTCGCCCAACAGCATTCCCTCTGCAACTGCGGCGGCGGCTTGAAGCGTTTTTTCTCCAATCAGCCCGGCACCGCTCTTGATGGAGTGTGTTAACCGGCGCGCTTGCTTTATATCGTTTTTATCAAGCGCATTTTGAATTTTGTCAAAAGTTTTTTGGTTGTCTCTTGCAAAATAAAATTTCAATTGATTTTGCATCGTTTCATCGTCTTTGATTTTTTTGCCTTTGTCCACCGGTGAAAGGCTTATGGCAGACAGATGATTCATAAGGCATTTCCACAGTTCCTGCGATGTGAACGGTTTGCCCAAATGTCCAGACATTCCGCTTTTCACGTACAGATCCAAATCGTTGACCATGATATTTGCAGTCAGCGCAACGATGGGGGTTTTCACGCCTAATGCGGAGATTTTGGCTGCTGCCTCCAATCCGTCCATGATCGGCATGTGTATGTCCATAAAAATCAAATCAAAGGGATTTTCTTCTGCATTAATACGCTCGGCAACAATATCAACCCCTTCTTTGCCGTTTTGCGCAACCACGGTTTTCAAGCCGACCTTATCAAGGTGATCGCAGATCATGAGCCGGTTCATATAATTATCTTCGCAAATGAGAACGTTGCCTTTAAAGGTGGGTTTTTGAATATTGCTGAATATGGTTTTCTCCGTTTCTTCCGTGATTGGCGCATCTATCATGTTAAACTTTAGCTCAAAGCTGAACCTGCTGCCAACGCCAAGCATGCTGTCCACTTCAAGCTGCCCGCCCATCATCTCTATGAAGTTTTTGGATATAGTTAGTCCCAGTCCTGTGCCGCCATATCTGCGAGAAACACTTTCGTCTGCTTGTATAAATGGTTCAAATATTCTTTTGACCTGTTCGGGACTCATGCCTATGCCGCTGTCTTTGACCTCAAAATGTATCGTTATGCAGTCTTTGCCCATTTTTGTAATTGATGCCAAAAGTTTGACCGTGCCGATATTTGTAAACTTTACAGCGTTGGAAAGCAGGTTGATGAGGATTTGGCGCAGCTTAACCGGATCGCCTATCAGTTTTTTTCCTATAGATGGCTCTGCATAGCAATAAAGCGCAACTCCTTTTTCCGCAGCTTTTGTAATGATTCCCGATTGGCAATGGGTAAAAATGTCGTGCAGATCAAATGGGATTTGTTCCAATTCCATGCGGCCTGATTCAATTTTTGAAATATCCAGAACGTCGTTGATGGTCTGAAGCAGCCATTTTGCGCTTTCTTCGATATTGGCAAGGTATTGCTTGGTTTTGGCAGGAATATCGTAGTCTTGCGCAAGTTCGGCAAAACCGATAATGCTGTTCATTGGCGTTCGAATCTCGTGGCTCATATTTGCCAAAAATACAGTTTTTGCTTTGCTGGCGGCTTCGGCAGCGTCACGGGCTTTGTTTATTTCAGCTATGGCCGTTTTAAGCTCGCGCAAATCCTGCATGTGGCATATTAAGATAGGTTCGTTTTTATACATTGAGCGAACTGCAGTGACTTTGCACGGAAATGTTTCGCCGTCCGAGTTTAAATGCACCCATTCAAATTGGAGGCTTCCTTTTTCAAAGGCGTCTTCAAGATGCTTTAGACCTAGCACGGCAGACCTTTCCCCGCATGGCTGAATTTCGGGCGAATAGGAGTGAAAGTCCCTCAAATATTTTTCCTTATCGGGTTGCCCGAACATTTTTAAGGCGACTTCGTTGCAATCATGGCAATTGAGATTTTCATCAAAAAAGTTAACGCCTAAGGGGGAGGAATGGAGCATGAGATGCGCTCTTTTGTCCGCTTCTCGCTGAAGATTTTCTGCCCCTTCCTTTCTGGCGGCGATGTGCGTAAGGACAATGCTTAAACCCGTTGCTAAAATCAGCCCAAGGATAATAATAAACCACATTACGTTTCTCAAGTTTGCGTAATATTCGTCCAAATCAACCGAAACGCCCAAATACCAGCCGTTTTTGAGCAGCATTACGGAAACTACTTTCATTTGGCCCGTATGGTCTTTGACCCTGCGGCTTTCAATGGCGCCAACTTTATCCAATTCATCCGTGAGACTTGCGATTTCGCTGTCAACCTTGCGCAGTGGAGTACCCAAAAGCTCCGGAATGCGGTGAGCCACAATGTTTAGGTTATTGTCAAGCAGTATCCAGGTTGCTGTGCCGCTATTGTTGCTTGCAACAGAAAACTCGTATATCCTGTCTAGCAGGACGTCCAAACAGATAATGGCAATGCGTTTGCCGTTGCTGTCATATATATTGCGTGCGTATGAAAAGACC
>WRMM01000155.1 GCA_009777135.1 Candidatus Fibrimonadales bacterium | reverse complement strand
CTTGCAAACCAAAGCGCTCAAAGCGCAGACGACATTGCTCGTCGCATAGAAGGAATTCAAACCGGCACAACCAACGCCGTTGATGTTATTCAAGCTGTTTCAAGCATCATAGTGAAAATCAATCACTCCGTTGAAGCTATATCCGGCCACGTAGATCAGCAAACCAGGGCAAGCAACGAGATTGCAAGCAATGTTGCGCAAGCAAACTCCGGAGCTAAACGCGTTGCCAGCGCCATAGGCGAAGTGGCAAAGGGCGTTAATGATGTTAGCCGCAATGCAGGCGAAGCAGCAAAAGGCGCAAACGATGTTAGCGGAAGCGTGGTTGGAATGAGCCAAGCCGCAAAAGAAAATGCGCAAGGCGCAACGCAGGTTAATCAGAGCGCGGGCGATTTGGCAAAAATAGCAAGCGAACTGAAGCAAACTGTTAATCAATTCAAAGTATAATTGGTTAACACAATGAAGCTATGCAAAAACTTGTCCATGCTCTAATCGAAACTACTGAAATCTTTACTTCTCATAGCAAGAAAGATTTCAGTGATGTTATGAGCAGCGGATTGAAGCCAATTGCAGATGCTGCAAACCTAAACCGCATTGCCGTTTATCGCCTTCTAAACAAAGAAGAAGGCCGCATAGGGCAAATTTATTTATGGGAGCACGGCAAAACCATTCCTCTTGATGAGATTTTGGTTGAGCTGCCCAAAGTTTCGCCTGTTATCCGTTGGCTTAAGGTTTTAACGGCGGGCGAATGCATCAACGGCAATGTGCTGGATATGGACAAAGAGCAGGCAGATTTCTGCGCTTTGTTCAAAATTAAATCAATACTATTTGTGCCCATTTTCACATACAACGAATTTTGGGGCATTGTTACCTTAGAAGACCAAAAAAGCTATCGGTATTTTGAAGAAGATCAGCTTAAACTGCTGCGTTCAGCGGCGCAAATATGCGCAAACGCATTTATACGAAACGAAATGACAGAAAACGCCAACAAAGCCATAGAAGAACTCAAAAATGCCAACGAATTCAACCAAGCCGTGCTTGACAGCATGCCAATCGGCTTTTCTGCTGTTAACGACAATCTGCAATTTATTAACTGCAACGATACTCTTGCAAATTTGCTCGGAACCACAAAGCAAAATATTCTCAGCAATTTCAATGATTTTTTTCCAGAGCGCCAAAGCGATGGCGTAAAATCCAGCGATGCGGTAACTGATGCCCACAATCGAGCGTTAAAAGGCGAAAAACTGGTATTTGAATATACCCACCGCTCAAGCTCAGGAGAGCTTATTCCCTTTGAAGTTACGCTGTCGCGCGCAAAATACAAGGAAAGATACATATTGCTTGCTTATCAATATGATTTGCGCCTACGCAAAAGACTTTTAGACAGCATATATGCGCAAAGCAAGGCAAAAGACGATTTTTTATCAAAAATGAGCCACGAAATACGCACGCCCATGAGCGCCATTTTGGGCATTACCGAAATCCAGCTGCGAAACAAAAACCTCCCTGCAGAAATACGAAAGGCTTTAAACATAATTTACAATTCGGGCGATTCGCTGCTTCGCATTATTAACGATTTGCTTGATTTATCCAAAATAGAAGCAAAGAAACTTGACTTGACTCCTGTTAAATACGAGCTTGCAAATTTGATAAGCGATTCTGCGCAATTGAATATAGCGCGAATTGAAAGCAAACCGCTTGAATTTGAGCTTGATGTGGACGAAAATGTTCCGGCAGAGCTATTTGGAGATGAGCTTAGAATAAAGCAGATATTGAACAACATCCTTTCAAACGCATTCAAATATACCAACAGCGGCAAAATTTCCCTGTCTGTTTCCGCAGAAAAAAACAAAGACTCTGACGCAATTCTGATTTTCAATATTAGCGATACGGGCCAAGGCATGACAGAAGAGCAGATAGGCGTACTCTTTTCCACAGAATATTCCCGTTTCAATTTGGTTAGCAACCGCTTGATTGAAGGCACAGGCTTGGGCATGGCTATTGTGAAAAATTTATTAAACCTTATGAATGGCGAAATTACCGTTAAAAGCGAAGTTGGCAAAGGCTCTGAATTCATTATTCGTTTGCCGCAAAAATTTTTTGGAACCAAAGTTATTGGCAAAAAAACAGCAGAAAATTTACGAAAGTTCCGCATGAACTACGCTTCGCAATTGAAAAAAACGCAAGTTACATATAACCCAATGCCGCATGGCAGCGTTTTGATTGTTGATGATGTGGAAACCAATTTATATGTTGCCAAATATCTTTTGGAGCCTTATGATCTGTCCATTGAAACGGCTTCAAGCGGTTTTGAGGCAATAGAGAAAATTGAAAGCGGCAAGGTTTACGATATAATATTTATGGATCACATGATGCCTAAAATGAACGGCATTGAAGCAGCAAAAATTATCCGCAAATTAGGATATACGCAGCCCATAATTGCCCTAACTGCAAATGCCATTGTTGGGCAGGCAGATAATTTTTTAGAAAATGGTTTTGACAGCTTTATTTCCAAACCCATAGATACCGGCCAGCTTGACACTGAATTGAAAAAATTTATTAGCAGCCCCGTTTCTGACCTTGTTTCTGCATTGCTTCCAATCTTTGCGAAAGATGCCAAAGATACATTGCCAGCTATTGAATCCGTGTTTAAAAACATAGCCAAAGCCACAGACGAAGACTTGCAATTATATGCCATTAAAACTCACGCTATGAAAAGCGCCCTTGCAAATATCGGCGAAAATGAACACGCAGAGCTGGCGGCAATGCTTGAAAAAGCCGGAAATGAACGCAATAAAAAAATCATTGAGCAAAAAACGCAAGAGCTAATTGACGTGCTTAAAGCTATCATCAAAAAAATCGAAGCAGAAACAGAGAAAAAGTCCTCAGAGAAAGACGAAGACACTGCCCTTTTACAGGAGCAATTAAAAATTATCAGCAACGCCTGCCTAAATTACGATACCCAAACCGCCAACGTTGCCATTGCAAATTTAAAGAAAACGCCTTGGACAAAAGAAACCCAAGCCATCCTAGACAAAATCTCAAACAGCCTTCTGCTCAGCGATTTCGACAAAGCACGTTCGCTTTGTTTCCTGTTTTCAGCATAACATCCTTAAAAGCCTCAACCCCGCCTCCCCGCTCTTTTCAATATGAAACTGAGTGCCATAAATATTGCCTCTCCTAACAGCAGCCGTAAAGTCTTCGCCATAATTGGCTATTCCCCATATATCGCTTGGGTCTTTGGGTTTTGCATAATATGAATTAACAAAATAAAAATGCCCATCATTTGCAACTAGCGGCGTTTCATTAACAAAACGCACCTGATTCCAGCCCATTTGCGGAACTCGCACCACGCTCGAATCAAATTTTTTCACACATCCTTTAAGCCATCCAAAACAAACTGCATCGTCTTCTTCGCTGTGCTCAAAGAGAATTTGCATTCCAACGCAAACACCCAAAAATGGAATTTTCTTGTTCACAACATATTCGGTTAAAGCATCTGCCATACCCGATTCTTGCAAAGACTTCATGGTTGCGCCCGCACTGCCTACGCCAGGCAAAATGATACCAGTAGCGTTTGCCAAGTCTTCGGGTTTTGCAGCAAATTCCGCTTGATACCCTAACCGCTCTACGGCATGCAAAACACTTGGGGCGTTTCCAGCTTTATAATCTATTATCTTAATCATTTTTCCACCGCCTTTACGCTTGTTATGCTTGCTTCCAATAAGCCCAAGAATAACGGATGGGGCTTGTTTGGACGGCTCTTGAATTCGGGATGAAATTGCACTCCAACAAAAAACGGCTTGTCGGAGATTTCTACCGCTTCTACCAAGCTGCCATCGGGCGAAGTTCCCGAAAGCGTTAATCCTTTTTGAGACATTAATTCGCGGTAATCGTTGTTGAACTCAAAGCGGTGGCGGTGGCGTTCGCTTATTTCGTCAGTTTTATACAAGGCGTTTAGCTTTGTCCCTTTTGCAATTTTGCACGGATATGCGCCAAGGCGCATTGTGCCACCGCTTAAAAGCTTCCCTTTCTGCTCCGGCATAATGTGAATTACCGCATCCTTTGCCTTTGCATTGAATTCGGAAGAATGCGCATCGCCAAGCACGCACACATTTCTGGCAAACTCAATGACTGCGATTTGCATCCCAAGGCATATCCCCAAAAATGGGATATTATTTTCGCGAGCATACTGGCATGCATCAATTTTCCCCTCTATGCCACGGTCTCCAAAACCGCCGGGGATAATCAAACCGCTAACTCCACGCAAAAGCGTTTCCGCTCCCTTTTTGCTTAATTCCCCGCTGTCAATCCAGGCAATGCGCACAAAGGCTCCTGTTTCAAAACCCGCATGGTTTAAGCTTTCAATAATCGAAAGATAGGCATCGCGCAATTTAATATACTTCCCTACAATCGCAATAACAACTTCTTTTTTTCGCGAGGCGATTTTTTTTGTCATCTCATGCAATACCGTTAAATCGGGCTGCGGCGAAGTTATCCCCAACTCACGGCACACAACATTGTCAAGGCCATTTTTGTGCAGCACAAGAGGCGCTTCGTATAAGGAGGGCAACGTAATGTTTTCTATTACGCAATCGGGTTTCACATTGCAAAACAGCGCAATTTTTTCCGTGATTCCGGGGCTTAAAGGCTCATCGGCACGCGCTACAATTATGTTGGGCGTAATTCCCATGGACTGCAATTCTTTGACCGAATGCTGCGTGGGCTTGGATTTATGCTCGCCAGACGCTTTTAAAAAAGGCACCAGCGTTACATGAATAAACAAGCAATTCTCTCGCCCCCGTTCCAAGCCAATTTGTCGAATAGCCTCGATAAACGGCTGGCTTTCGATATCGCCGATTGTTCCGCCGATTTCCGTAATCAAAATATCAGCTTCGCTTTTTTCTGTGCCTGCGTAAATAAAATCTTTGATTTCTTGCGTAACGTGCGGAATTACCTGAACCGTGTTTCCCGAATATCCGCCTTCACGCTCTCTGTGCAACACGCTCCAATAAATCTTGCCAGAAGTCAAGCTAGAAAACTTGGTTAGGTTTTCGTCTATGAACCGCTCGTAATGCCCCAAATCCAAATCGGTTTCTGCGCCATCGTCGGTCACAAAAACTTCTCCGTGCTGGTAGGGGCTCATTGTGCCGGGGTCAACATTCATATAGGGGTCAAGTTTTTGCGCAGTGATTTTCAAGCCGCGCTGTTTTAGAAGCCTTCCCAAAGATGCAGCTGTAATTCCCTTGCCAAGCCCGGAAACAACACCGCCTGTTACAAATATAAATTTTGTTTTTTGCATAATTACCCTAGTGAAGTTTTGATTTGTGAGATGTTGTATCCATTCCTAAACATGGAGGGAAATATAGTAAATGCTGATTTACCCGCTTTGGGTTTAGGGTATGGGGTTTGGGGTATTTTTTACATGGCCAATGTGCGTGACTATTTTATACCCTGCAGATATTACTCTTTTCTCCAAGCATATACGGCACTCGGCAGCTTCATCGTTTGTGCATATTTTATTGTCGTAAAGTTCGTAATGTTTTCTGAATTTGACTGGGGAAAGATTGGGCAT
>WRMM01000154.1 GCA_009777135.1 Candidatus Fibrimonadales bacterium | reverse complement strand
CGTACCGGATGGGGCAGGCAAATATATTATCAGATTGGCGATCACCAATTTTGATGAATATGATATTGCGGGTTGGTTTGAGAATTGGGCAGCCGGAACTATCGCATTAAATCAGTTCGAAAATGCCATCAGATTAGCTGGTAACTTTGATACTTCTAAAGCAACCGTATCGCAAGGCTAACCGCCCATGACAGCCGTTACCGTTAAAGGGCAAGCAAATCCGGTAACCGGAGGCGCTTGCGCCATAGAAACAGGCAAATATGGCTCAAAATTTCAAATTTCTAAAGCGGAAATTCAAATTTCTAAGGTAGAAATTCAAATTTTCAGGACAGAAATTCAAATTTCCAAAGCAGAAAGGTAAATTTCTGGGATGGAAATTCAAATTGGTAAGACGGAAATTCAAATTTCCGAGGCAAAAATTTCAACTTGTATAGTGGAAATTGAGCAAAAAAGGGCTGTTTTTTACCTGCGTTGCAGGAAAGCCCTTATTCAAATAAAAAGCCGTTAAACGGCAAAAATGGAGTAATGTATGGCTAGTACAGATTGGCTCCCTACCACCCGAGAAGCTGTTTTACAAATGGCAATGAAATGGAACAATCAACTCGCAATGAAAGGCACAGCATGGAGCGTACCCGAACCCAAAGTAACCGAACTCAACACCCTCACCCTTTCCGCCCAAGCCGCCTACAACGAGGCAAACACCAAAGACCGCACCAAAGTCCTCACCGCAAAAATGAACGCCGCCTTCAAAGCCCTCACAGACGCCATGCGGGACATAAAAAAACGGTATTTCTATATTCCATATTACTGCATCCGCTACGAAAACAACAAAGGCGATAAAGGCCCCTGGGGCCCAATGGTCAATGCAGTAATACCATAATAAGGAGATGTCGCCATCGCATTAGCGCTGTTGTTTCCACGTTGTGGAAACATTTCGATTAAATCGCCGCTATCGCCAGCTTTGCTGACGAAGCGGCACAAACAGGAGATAAAAAAGATGAAGAAACAATTTTTTGGGATTTTGGAAATTATCGCCTTTGCTGCGTTAATTGGTTTTGTGTTTGTTGGTTGTGATAATGACACGCTACCTCGTGATCCAATATTTTTGAGTAACGACATTAACAACGGTGCCCCAATCTATTATTTGGACGGCGTAACTAAAGAACAAGCGGAAACTATTCGTTATTATCTTGACGAGTTTTATAAAACTTGGTCTCCAGGAACTCAAACAAACTGGGCAGATGGTCGGATTACAAAAATAAATATAACGACTGGTGCCACTGTAAATAAAGAGGGAACAGTTTTAAATATTGGATATCAAGTAAACCCTGCAGATCTTTATGGCGAACTTAATCATATTCTCGTTTTGCTTCATTTGGATAATTCCAAAGAAACTGTCCGCTTGGTTTAAAATGGAAAGCACAGGGACGGTTCCTCTGCTTTTCGGTATGGATTCCGGCCTGCGCCGGAATGACGAGGGGGCGGTTCTGCTCTTTTGCAATCAGGCACCACTACGATTGTCCCTTCCTCTGCGCCCAAGCGCGAGGTTTTGCTAATAGAAAGCACAGGGACGGTTCTTCTGCTTTTTTTGCAATCAGACCCCCGTCATCCCGACGCAGGTCGGGGATGATGTGTTATCCAGAGCAGAAAATGTAGTTTTTGGACGTGATTTCCTGTGAAAGCATATATTCGCTATGATTGCTGATTGAAAATTGATTTTCGTATAAATTCATTAAAACCACTTGACACAAACAGCTAAAAAATGATAAATAGAGATGATAAACAAAGGTGTTTACCGGCAAGGCAAAAGCAGCTCGCCGCTAGACACCTTTTTTTTGTAGTTTTTTCGGGAGGAAAGCCGCAATGTCGTATGCATTAAACGAAATATGGTAATCGACGAAAAGTTAATTAAATATTTAGAAGATTTGTCCTTTATAATTCTTTCCAATGAGGAAAGAGGCCGCATTTGCGCTGATTTAGAGAACATAATCGCAGGCATGGAGCTTTTGTCAAAGCTTGATACAAGCAGCATACCAAAGCAAGACCTGTCTTTAAACTTAAAAACAGATCTTCGAAAAGATGAGGTTACGCCCTCGTTTCCGCGTAATGAAATTCTCAAAAATGCGCCAAAGGCAAATGCAGAAACCTTTGTTGTGCCTAAAACTGTGGAGTGACTATGTTTGAATTAAATGCGCTTGAGCTTTCACAGGCAATAAGGGAAAAGAAACTAACTGTAGTTGAAGTTGTCTCTGCATATCTTGATGCAGTTAAAAAAATCGACGAAAAGATAAACGCCTTTCTATGCATTAACGCAGAGTACGCGCTTTCCAAGGCTCGTGAAATTCAAAAAAAGCTGGATGCAGGCGAAGAGCTTTCCAAACTCGCAGGCGTTCCCATAGCAATAAAAGATAATATTTCCACAAAGGGATTTAAGACAACCTGCGCTTCAAAAATACTTGATGGGTTTGAGCCAATATATGATGCAACAGTCATAGAAAAGCTGGAAGCAGCAGGCTTGATTATAATCGGTAAACTCAACATGGACGAGTTTGCAATGGGCGGCTCTTCTGAAACAGGCGCATTCGGCGCAGTCAGAAACCCGTGGGACATTAGCAGAGTTGCGGGCGGCTCTTCCGGCGGAAGTGCAGCAGCAGTAGCAGCTGGCGCGCTGCCTTTGTCACTCGGCACAGACACCGGCGGCAGTATTCGTCAGCCCTGCGCTTTTTGCGGGGTTAGCGGCATAAAGCCAACATATGGCGCAATATCGCGCTACGGACTTGTAGCGTATGCATCCTCTCTTGACCAAATAGGGCCTATTGGACGAAGCATAGAAGAGTGCGCCGCGCTTTTGGAAATAATATCAGGAGAGGACAACAAGGATGCAACTTGCGTTATGCAAAAACCATTTGCATTTACAGAAAGATTTAAAAACAAGCTTAATGGAATTAAAATCGGCTTGCCAACAAACTACTTTGAAAAAGGAATCGACAACGGCGTAAAAAATGCTGTTTTAGCAGCAGCAAAAACTTTTAAAGAAGCAGGGGCAAGCGTTATTGAATTTAACATGCCTTTTACCGAATACATGGTGCCATCTTATTATATTATTGCTTCTGCAGAAGCTTCCTCGAATCTTTCCCGCTATGATGGCGTTAAGTACGGTTATCGCAGTAAAAATGCAGTAACGCTTAATGAGGTCTACCGGATGTCAAGAAACGAAGGCTTTGGCTTGGAAGTTAAACGAAGGATTATGTTAGGCTCGTTCGTATTATCATCAGGATATTATGATGCATATTACAAAAAAGCTTCGGATGCGCGAAGCTTGATAAAATCAGCATACGAAAAATTGTTTGAGCAGTTTGATATGATTCTCTCCCCTGTTGCGCCTACGACTGCATACAAGCTGGGCGAAAATATCGATGATCCAATGAAAATGTACATGGGCGACATTTATACTGTCTCCATAAACCTTGCAGGGCTTCCTGCGCTCTCCATCCCATGCGGCTTTGACGAACAGGGGCTGCCTGTGGGCTTGCAGCTTACAGGCAATGCATACAGCGAAGCAACGCTAATAAATGCTGCCAGGGAATACCAAAGCATAACTGATTGGCATACCAAGAAACCGGGGGACGTTATATGAGCCTGGAAATGATAATCGGCATTGAAGTTCATGCAGAGCTAAACACAAAATCCAAAATATTTTGCACATGCTCGACTGCATTCGGGGGCGAGGCGAACAGCAAAGTGTGCCCTGTTTGTTCAGGCCAGCCAGGCTCCCTGCCAAAACTTAACGAAGCAGTTGTGGAGTGCGCTGTAAAACTGGGGCTTGTTTTAGGCTGCACAATAAACAGGAACTGCAAATTCGACCGCAAAAATTATTTTTATCCTGATTTGCCAAAGGCGTATCAAATTTCACAGCTCTATTTTCCGATTTGTACTGATGGCAAGCTGGAAATAGATATCAATGGCAGCAAAAAAAGTATTGGCATACGGGAAATTCATATTGAAGAAGATGCGGGAAAGCTAATCCATGCGCCTTCCGAGAACGGCACTTATATTGATTATAACCGCGCAGGTGTGCCGCTTCTGGAAATTGTTACTAATCCGGATTTCAGGAGCGCGCAAGAGGTTGTGGCTTTCATAGAAAGGCTTAGGGAAACAATGCTTTATCTTGAAATATGCGACTGCAAAATGCAGGAAGGCTCTCTTCGTGCAGATGTAAATTTATCGATAAGAGAGCAGGGCAATGAGCTTGGAACAAGAACCGAGACCAAAAATATGAATTCACTCAGAGCTATTAGCCGTGCAATTGAATATGAGAGAGAGCGGCAGTTGGAAATTATCAATGGCAATGGAAAAGTTGTGCAGCAAACCCGGCGGTGGGACGAGGATAAGAGTAAATCATTTCCCATGCGCTCAAAAGAAAATGCGCAGGATTACCGCTACTTTCCGGAGCCTGACTTGCAGCCTCTTGAAATATCAGAAGAGCGGCTGAATGAAATTCGCAAAAACATCCCGGAGCTTGCGCAGGAAAAGCGCGGGCGTTATATGAGCGAGTATGGTATTTCCTCTCATGCAGCAGGAATCATATGCGCAAGTAAAAATATGGCAGGACTGTTTGAGGAGCTTGCGCAAAAAAGCAAAGAACCAGTTGAAGCTGCGAATCTTATTACAGGCGAGTTAATGCGCCTTATCAATAATTTTAACGCGGATATGGATACCCTTACAATTGACGTGGACAAGCTTGCTTTTTTAATTTATCTTGTCGTAAATGGGAAAATCAATAGAGGCGTATATAAAGATATTGTAGGAGAAGTGTTTACAAACAATGTTGATCCGGAAAAATATATTGCGGAAAAGGGTTTGCTGGTTGTAAGCGATGATGATGCCATAATTGCGGCTGTAAACGAAGCTCTTTCAAAAAACAGCGCTGCTGTGGGTGATTTTGCTGCGGGCAAGGAAAAAGCTTTCACTTTCTTGATGGGGCAGGCAATGAAAAGCCTTGGAGGAAAAGGGGATCCTGTTTCTGTAAAAAGAGTTTTGCTTAAAGTTTTAAATGAAAAAAATTCATGCGAATAAAAGATAAGAATAGTGGTTGGCTGCTGTAAAAAGTTTATGGGCGCCTTAGCGCCAAAGGAGAAATAAAAAGATGAAAAATATATCAGAGGAAAACATTGGCCCTGCTTGCGCCGGACTTCGCCAAGCCAGGCGTGGGGTTCCGGAACTGTTCGGAAGCATGGTGTTTAACGATGAAACAATGCGCTCGCGGCTGCCCAAGGATATTTATAAAGCGCTCAAAAAAACCATGCGAGAGGGAACGCATTTGGAACTTGATCTTGCAAATGTAGTAGCGAACGACATGAAAGAATGGGCAGTAGAAAAAGGCGCAACCCATTTTTCGCACTGGTTTCAGCCCATGACCGGCATCACAGCGGAAAAGCACGACAGCTTTATTTCACCAATAGGCGACGGGAAGGTTATCATGGAGTTTTCCGGCAAGGAACTTGTTCGCGGCGAACCTGATGCATCCAGTTTTCCGTCCGGCGGCCTTCGCGCTACATTTGAAGCAAGGGGTTATACTGTCT
>WRMM01000153.1 GCA_009777135.1 Candidatus Fibrimonadales bacterium | reverse complement strand
TACCTTTACAGTCCAAGTTCAAACGCAAGGCCTTAGCGATACAAAAGAACTTTCCATCACAATCAAACAGCTGCAAGCACCCGTTATCACAACAAATGCTGGCCCTCTGAATAGCGGCAAGGCTGGCGTATATTACGATGCATGGCTTAACTCAACAAGCCTATCTACCCAATGGAGCATTGTAAATGGCGAATTGCCGCCTGGCCTCCAGCTTAATACTTATTATAATGACGGAGGCTGCACAATTTCTGGCCAGCCAACAGCCTCAGGCACATATACCTTTACGGTTGAGGCAAAAAACGCAGAAAGCACGGACACAAAAGAATTTTCCATTCATATTGAGCAGCTTGGAAAGCCAACTATTGCTTATGCAGATTTGTCAGATTATGGCGAAACAGGCAAGTATTACTCGGAACAGCTTTATGCAGATGAGCCTGGTGCATGGAGTGTTGCTGCTGGTCAATTGCCGCCTGGCCTCAGAATAAATAACCATCTTAGCACATATACATATATTTTTGGAACACCCATGGTGCCTGGCACATTCAATTTCACGATTAGAGTAGAAAACGAAGCTGGCTTTGACGAAAAAAACTTTACCATTGAAATCACAGGAGACTTGCCTCCGCCTCCGTTTATCACTACTGAAAACCTGTCAAACGGCGAAGTTGGCGTATCTTATTCTGAGTGGCTTTATTCAACAAACTTTGTTACTGAGTGGAGCATATCAGCAGGAGCTTTGCCAGACGGCCTTAGTTTTGTTGAAGATTATATTAGAGGAGCACCCACAACGGCAGGCACTTTTACCTTTACGGTTATGGCAAAAACTGGCGATACTTACCACGAAAAAGAATTTTCTATTGTAATTGCCCCGCAGCAATTTCCAACCATTACCACAACAAGCCTGTCCAATGACACGCTTAGGCTTGGAAGTTACTACGGTTTTTATCTTCAATCAGCAAGCGAGTCTGCTGAATGGAATGTTATAGCTGGCGATTTTCCGCCTGGTCTTAGCATCTATTCTTCTGGCAGGATTAGCGGAACACCCACAGAAAAAGGCACTTTTAATTTCACAATTGAAGCAAGAAACGCAGAGGGTGCGGACACAAAAGAACTTTCTATTACAATCAATGGATTTATTACCACGGCAACTTTGCTAAAAGGCATGGTTGGCGAGCAATATAAAGAGAATGTAAATACAATCTGGAATTATTATAGTTCAGATTCCTACTCTGCATGGAGTATAGACAATGGCGAATTGCCGCCAGGCCTTAACATTTTAAGCTCAGGAGGTTCAGGTTCTATTTCTGGAACGCCTACAACAACAGGAACTTTCACATTTACGATTAAAGCAGAAATAGAAGTTAACAGTCCCGATTATTTCTATCCTTACGTTGTTACCGACACAAAAGAATTTACCATTGTAATCGAACAGCCGCCTGCGCCATATATTATCACACCGCCTTTGCCAAACGCAGAGATTGGCGCTAACTATCATGCAGATTTAACGGCAACAATTTCTGTTGAATGGACTCTGGAAACAGGCACATTGCCGCCTGGCCTCACGCTAGACCCCAATGGCTTTATTTCTGGAATGCCTACAACAATAGGAACTTTCCCTTTCACAGTTAAGGCAACAAATATAAATGGCCAAGAAGCTACAAGAGAACTTAGCATTGCAGTTTTAGATGTGCAGCCGCCAACCATCCTCACAACAACATTGCCCAATGGCCGTTTTTTTAGTGAAGATGAGTACTACGAGCAGCTTCGTTCAGCGAGCCAGTATGTTGCATGGGAAATTATAGAAGGCAGATTGCCATACGGCCTTGAGCTTAGCGATAAAGGCGAAATTTACGGATACTCCGAAGAAGCAGGTACTTTTAATTTTACTGTTAAGGCAACAAATACCGATGGGCAAAGCGATACAAAATCGCTCTCAATTACGATTGAGCTTATCAATATGGAAAAGACTTTGCAGAGTGGCATGGTTGGCCTGTCTTATTGGATATCTTTATACTCAAATAATATTATTAGCTGGAGCATAGTAGAAGGCGGTACTGGTTTGCCACTAGGTCTTGATTTTTATTCCGGTTATTATTCATATATTGAAGGGCGACCAGAGGAAGCAGGCACATTCACCTTTACAATAAAAGCAGAGACAGAGATAGGCGTTAGCGAAACAAAAGAATTTACCATTGTAATTGAAATGCCGTCAGAGCCGGAAATTAACGCAATAACATTGCCAATAGGCGAACTTGGCGAAGAATATCGGGTACAGATTTACGGAAATTACGTTTCATCATGGGAAATAAAAGGCTTGCCATCTGGTTTTGATTTTGATTCCGATTCTGGTTATATTTGGGGTGATCCCACAGAAACAGGCATCTTTGTCATTACGGTTGAGGCTGCAAATGCAGCTGGCACTGATACAAAAATTCTTAGCCTTGTGATTAGAGAACCGCAAATTCCAACCATTATAACCTCAACTTTGCCAAATGGCCGAGTTTATGAATGGTACGGAGATGTTCGACTTGAATCTCGAAGCCCCTCTGCTACTTGGAGCATAATAGATGGCGAATTGCCGCCAGGTTTTTATTTTTACGATGATGGTTATATTTACGGGTATCCCGAACAAGCTGGCACATTCACCTTTACTGTAAAAGCAGAAAACAACTTTGACAGCGATACAAAGGAGTTTACTATTGTAATTGGAGATTTGCTTCCGCCAGTAATTACAACGCAAAGCCTGCCTGATGGAGAAATAGGCATGGAGTATTATGCATATTTGGAAGCTGAGTATCATAATGCCAATACATGGAGCGTAGAAGGCTTGCCGCTTGGTCAGCTTTTTCATCCTTATGGCTCTTATTATGGTTATCATATTGGAGGAACGCCTCTGGTAGCAGGCACTTTTACCATTACAATTACAGTAGAAAACGAAGCTGGAAGCACATCAAAAGAATTAACCCTTGAAATAGGAGAACCTAAAAAGCCTGTTATTGTTGCTACTGCTTTGCCAAACGGCATGGTATATAATAGCTACGAAGAGCAGCTTATTTCAACAAGCCCCTCTGCTGTGTGGAGCATAATAGACGGCGAATTGCCATCGGGTCTTTGGCTTTATGATAAAGGTATTTATGGCGAACCCAAAGAAACTGGCACATTTAACTTTACCGTAAAAGCAGAAAATATTTTTGGCGAAGACACAAAAACTTTTAGCATTGAAATTGAACTGCCACCTTTACCAGTATTTGCCACGCCTTCTTTGCCAAATGGCGCAGTTGGCGAACAATATAGCGTAAATATTATTTTGGAAAACTATGCCGTTGCGGTAAATATGAAAGATGGCAGTAGTTTGCCTCCAGGCCTTAATTATACTTGCTGGGACAATGAATGTCAAATATTAGGGATACCTATAACAACTGGCAATTTTAGCCTAACTTTTGTAGCAGAGAATATATCGGGCAAAGTTGAAAAAACATACGCCATCGAAATAACCGAAGACCTGCCACCAGTCACAGATTACACCGTTACAATCACCCAGCCAAGCAACGGCACCATAATCGTTTTCAACGAGGGTACTTTGGTAACATCTGGAACAAAGCTTCCGAGCGACGCAATATTGGATTTGATAGCCACGCCAACAGACGCTACCTACGTTTTTGTCAAATGGTGGGACAATAATGAAAATGCATCGCGGCAATTCACGCTAAACGCAAACACAACAATTTCCGCAACATTCGCCGAAATAAGCTCCTCATCCAACGACGATGGCGGCAGCTCCTCGTCCAGCGATGATGGCACCCCAATTCAAAATCGGGAAAATCCTATAATCGGGGCCATCGGGGTTCAGACAATATACTACACCCTCAAAGGCGAACCGCTAGGCGCAATCAAACCCACCACCCCTGGCGTATATATTGAGAAGCACGGAAAGCAAATAAAACGCATAGTGGTGAGATAACGTATCATAAGGGCGTAGCTTGCTACACTCAATCACCTAGCTATAAAAAAAATAGTTTTCTAAATTTACGCATAATGCCAGAGCTGCCATTCATAAAACGGACTCTTGATGAATTATATCCGAACCCGCCAATACCTCTTAGACACACGGATGCGTTTTCTTTTTTGGTAGCGGTTGTGCTTTCTGCCCAGTGCAAAGATTCTGTGGTGAATATGGTTACTCCAAAGCTAATGAAGGTGGCTCCGACTCCTGAAATAATGGCAAAATTGCCGGAAAAGCAGATTTATTCTTTGATTAAGCTGTGCGGGCTGGCAAAGAACAAAAGTCGATTTTTAAAAGAGCTATCAAAAATAATAGCAGAAAAGCATGGCGGCAAAGTGCCCGGCTCATTTGAGGAATTGGAAGCTTTGCCAGGCGTTGGGCACAAAACGGCAAGCGTTGTTATGTCTCATATTTTCAAAGTTCCGGCTTTTCCCGTGGACACGCACATACACAGGCTTGCCCATAGATGGGGGCTAAGCGATGGTTCTTCCGTTTTGCAAACCGAAAAAGACCTCAAAGCCGCATTCCCAAAAAAAGAATGGGAGCGCCGCCACCTTCAATTCATATACTATGGGCGCGAATTTTGCCCTGCAAGAGGGCACAATTTGGAAAAATGCGTGATTTGCAGGAAAATTAGATAATCATTGCTTCAAAAACATTTTCTACATTTTCCCCATGCAAAATCAAAATTTGACAGTCAAAGAAAGGCTTGCCATTCCTCCGCAGAAAATGCCAGAGCTTTCACCCGAAATCCGTTCAAAAAACATGGACGAGGTTGCCATTGGCTATTCCGAGGAAGAAGCCAAGATAGAAGCTTTAAGATGCCTAAATTGCAAAAAGCCAGGTTGCGTAGCTGGATGCCCTGTTAGCATAGATATACCTGGTTTTATAGTGCGCATTGCCGAAGGCGATTTTCAAGGCGCCATAGACAAAATCAAAGAAACCACGCTTTTGCCAGCGGTTTGCGGCAGAGTTTGCCCGCAAGAAACGCAATGCCAAAAAAAGTGCATAGTTGGCATAAGTTTGAGAGATGTGGAAAAATCCGTTGCCATTGGACGTTTGGAACGCTTTGCCGCAGACTGGGAAAGAGAAAACGGCGAGGTTAAAGTTCCGCCTGTTAAGCCTGAGACTGGCAAAAAAGTTGCCGTTGTGGGTTCTGGTCCCGCTGGATTGGTGGTTGCAGCTGATGCTCGCAGAGACGGGCATTCCGTAACCATTTTTGAGGCATTCCATAAATTGGGCGGAGTTATGCGTTATGGAATCCCTGAATTTCGCTTGCCGAATGTGATTGTTGACAAGGAAATTGAAACGCTGAAAAAGATGGGCGTTGAGTTCAAAACCAATTTTGTGGTTGGCAAAACTCGCAAGCTTGAGGATTTGCTGAAAAAAGACGGCTTTGATGCAATATTTATTGGCAGTGGAGCGGGGCTTCCGCTTTTTATGGGAATACCTGGCGAAGATTTGAACGGAGTATTTTCTGCAAACGAATATTTGACAAGAGCGAATTTAATGCGTGCCTATGAAAAAGACATTGCAGACACCCCAATTTGGGATGGCAAGCAGGTGGCAGTGCTTGGCGGTGGCAACGTTGCTATGGATGCTGCAA
>WRMM01000152.1 GCA_009777135.1 Candidatus Fibrimonadales bacterium | reverse complement strand
TTTAAGTTTAACCCCTAATAACCAAAGGAGAACACAACAATGAACACAACCAAATCGTTCATCACTCAACGTACGGGCGTAGCCCGTTACACCCTCATAACCCTAGCAATCGCCGTTTCACTGGCGTGGTCAAACGTATGGAACGGCTCGGCTGACACCGACTGGTACAATGCAACGGAAACCACATTCACAATAACCACCGCAGAACAGCTGGCGGGCTTGGCGAGCCTTGTAATTTCGGGCAATGATTTCAGCGGCAAGACCATAGAGCTTGGCACCGATATCGTGCTGAACGATGTCACGGACTGGGAAAGCTGGGACGAAAGCACTGCCGATTTGAACCCTTGGACTCCGATTGGATATGGTGGATATGATGACAATTCTTTTAACGGTGCTTTTGATGGCAAAGGACATAATGTCTCTGGCATATATGTTGATGGCAAAGCACGTGATGTCTATGGCATATTCATTAGTAGCACCTACAAAGGGCTATTCGGTAGCATAGAGTCTAATGGCTCGGTTAAGAATGTAGGAGTTGTCGCTTCTTATATCAAAGGCCGCAGTGGTGTCGGTGGCGTAACCGGAGTCAATTACGGCATTGTTGAGAATTGCTATTTCGCAGGCATGGCAAGCGGAGCAACTTCTATAGGTGGCGTGGTTGGAGAAAACAAGGAGAGCGGCATTGTTAAGAATAGCTATTCATCCGGCATGGTAAGCGGAACAGGCGATGCGCAAATACGTAGCATTGGCGGCGTGGTAGGCTACAATGATGGTGGCACTATTGAGAGTTGTTACTTCACGGGCACAGCAGAAGGAGGCGAACAGGTTGGCGGTGTAGTGGGCGGTAGCTATGGCACTATTGAAAGCAGCTACTCCACGGGCACGGTAAGCGGAACAAACTCTGTAGGCGGCGTGGTGGGACGAAACACTTACGCTGGAGATGTATATGGTAAGGTATCTAACAGCTACTCCACGGGCGAGGTGAGCGGAACGGGCACGTGGATTGGTGGTGTAGTGGGCAACAATGGCGGCATTATTGCGAACTGCTACTCCACAGCCTCGGTAAGTTCAACAAGCAACCAAGTTGGTGGCGTAGTGGGGATGAACCATCGTATTGTTGAAAACTGTTACTTCACGGGCACAGTAAGCGGAACAAGCAGTGTCGGTGGCGTACTGGGTTTTCATCAAGATGGCAGTATTGCAAAGAGCTACTGGAACACTGATAATCATAACAGAGGCGTTGGCACCACTAGTCAAACAGGTGCAACAGGCATGACCGCCGATGAAATGAAATCCGCCGATTTCGTAGCAACGCTAAACGCTTTTGTAAACGAAAAAAACGCAGAGCAAACAGACATAGTTTATGCCTTATGGAAACAGGACGAGGAAAGCGTTAACCAAGGCTACCCAATCCTAGACCTCCCCGAATCTCAAATCACCCCAATCATCGCAAATCGGGAAAATCGGATAATCGGGGCTATCGGGGTTCAGACAATATACTACGATTTAAAGGGCACACCATTGGGCGCAATCAAGCCCACAACCCCTGGCGTATATATTGAAAAGCAAGGAAAGCTGACGAAACGCATCGTGGTGAGGTAACGTATTGTAAGGGCGTAGCCGGCTACGCCCCAACGACGTAGATATCCCTCTACGCCACCCGAATCAATCATTGCTTGCATCGGAACGCCCCTGTTCCCTTCCCTTTTCCTTCAAAAACCTGTCCCAGAACTCCTCCCAGTCGCTTATAGCTCCAAGCGGAGCCTTTTCTGTGGTGTCTATCCTGAAACCCATGCTCCTAAGAGGACCAACGGCAGTTTTTAAATCTTCCAAAGCTTGAGAGGAACGCATATATTTGTTTTGCAATTCGCTAAAAATAGCCTCTCGTTCCCTGATAGCCTTGTCTTGGCTGGATATTATGGAAAATAGCGTTAAAATCCAGCCTGCCAGCAAAATCATGAAAATAATAGCAATGCCGGGAGCTAACCTCAAACCTGTGCTTCGCTGATAGGTAATGCCTGTTGCCTTCAGCTTTTCCCAAATGCCAGAATCTTTTCTGTAAGAATCTCTTGACTCATATATCTTGAAAACATTGAAAAAGGGGTTGAAATAATCTGCATTGTCTTCGTTGTGAAAAATAATCACAAGCTCTGAATTTTTTCCCTTGACAAAATTCATCAGCTCCAAAAACATAGTTAAATAATTTTTATCCCTGAACTTAACCCGCTCAATATCTATAAAATAAATTTTGTTGTAGCCATCAACGGAAGAAAACAATCTCTCTTGCACTGCTGGCAAATGCTCCGCTTTTAAAATGCCTTTAAGCTCAAGCAGAATTTCGCTCTTTGAAATCTCCATCGCAAATTCAAGTTCTTTCAAAAGAGAAAACCTCCTCCGTTCAAGCAAATGCGCAAATGAAAAATCTCGCTTTCTTGACCCTTCAATTCTGCCTTGCGAAAAACAGAAAGCCTTAGCCCCTGAGCGGTGTCTGGAGCGGCTATGGAACCAATGCCTAAAATTGGCGCGCACAAAACATCAGCATTTTTGCTTGTTTCAATAGATGCGCCAATGCCCAAAAATCTATCTCTGAAATCAATCTTTTTTATATCTTTGTGAAAACTATTGCTAAGCTCGGTTTTGATTTTTTTGCCTTGAATTTTCAGCGACTGCCCGCGAATATCATCATAGCGAAAACCAAGGCAAAGCTCCGTTGCAAATTCCCCGCTAAAAGCATTAAAAGAACTATTGGTAATAAACACGCTAACCACAAGCTCCGATTCGCTGCTCTTCAAACTGAAAACTTTTTCCACCTTAAAGGAATATTCCTTGCCCGAATGAGAAATGCTCTGCTCTCCCTGCATTATCACCTGCACCTTGTCTTCTTGCTTTTTGAAAGAGCTTTCATAAGGGTTTAAAAATGCGCCGAGCCTGTCATTGATCCATAAATTTCTTTGGTCCAAATTCTCAAAATCAAAGGGGCAAATATGGTCCAGAAAAAGCGGAGAAACTTCGCCATCGTCGCGCATGGAGCAGGCAAGCTCGGAGAAAGACGGCCTGTAGGCAAGCGAGCGAACCCAGCCGCCAAGAGCAGGTTCAATCAAACATTCCAAATACGGATTGCTGAATGCCAATTGCTGATGCCCGTCTAAAAGAAAGTTGTTCGTTGCAAATCTAATGCCGTCTTGAGCCTCGCTGTCTCTTAAGATTTTTTCTGCTTTCATAACTGCGCGGTTCGATTGAAATCTCATAAAATCGCGCTGCATTCCGTCTGCCGTATTTTTGAAATAGCTTTGCGGCATTGCTTTCAGCAAGTTTTCAAAAACTTTTCCCTGAATTTTTTCGTCGCTTAGAGAATGCGCTTTGAAATACACATTCAAAATTCTTTTGTGCAAAAAATTTATTTCTGGCATTCGCAAAAGAATATCCCTGCAGCTCGGAGCAAAAGAAGAGTAGCTAACCAAGTTCACCTTGCCAGCCGCTTTTTGCTCAGAGGCCGCCTGGCAAAGCAAGTGATGCTCAATGTTCAAGCCTTCTGCGCTGGCAATATCCAATGCTTGCAGCCATTCGCTGCTGAGAAGCGCCTCGTCTAGATTCACATTCAAAAGAATGCAATTCACTCCGCCAGAGTCATTGAAGTTTTTCAGAGAATTTATTATTTCTGCTCTTTGGCTGTTTTGAAACACAGAAGACAAGCTAAGCGAATATGTCAAAATCCGCATAAAAGAGCCGCCATATTCTGCCGCAAACCACCCTGCAACCGTAGCTTTTCTGCCGAGCGCTTCTTGCACGGAAACGTCTGGCATAAGCGCATATTCAAAGCCGTATTTTTCAAGAGTCTCTATCAAATCTATTTCCCAGGCATGAGACCTGCAAAAAAATCCTGTAGGCTCCATCATGGAAATCAGGTTTTCTTTATGTTTTTTGAGCTGCAAGCTTTGAAGTTTTTTTGGGAACAGGGGGAGCATTGCATCGTTATATGTTCCGCCTAAAAGTTCAAGCTGTTTATTTTCAATAAATTCTTTTAACTGCTTTGCTTCTTGCTCTTTGCTAAGAGCCTCAAGCATTTGCCCTGTGAAAAACACGCTTAGCTTTAACGTTGGCCTCCCGGAAAGCAATCCAATTATCTTGGAAGCCCAGACCTTAGCCGCCAAGCTATGCGCATTTTTTTTATGCGGGTCATAAACAGGATAAAGGGAAAAGGCAAGCTTCATAATGGGGCCTAAAAGTTGCGGGGGCGGGACTTGAACCTGCGACCTTCGGGTTATGAGCCCGACGAGCTACCAACTGCTCCACCCCGCTGTAAAGGGTATAAGTAAAATATAGAAAAATTTTCCGTGCTTGTCAAGGTTTATTTTGTTTATTTTGTTTTGCTATACCAAGCTCCCTTTGTTGTGCCGTGTTTGGTTAAATAACCATCTTCAACAAGTTTCTTGACTGTTTTTGCAGCGGTGTTTATATTTAATTCCAGCGTTTTGGCGGTTTCTGGAACGTTCCATTCCGGTCTTTTGTCAAATAACATAAGCACAGCTCGCGCATTTTTTCCAAGCTTGCTATTGTCTTTAGTCATAACTTCGATTTTGCTTTCAAGATGCCTTTTTTGCTTTTGCAATATTGTAAGAAAGAACGAGAGCCAAGGCTCATAATCAACCTCGCTACCCCAAATGTTTTTTTGGGTTCTGCGCAACGCTAGGTAGTATCTTTCTTTGCTTGTTTCTATTATGGATTCAATGGAACTGTACGGAACGTAAGCATAGCCTTTTTTTAACAGCAGCATGGCGGTAAGCACTCGCGATAAACGGCCGTTTCCGTCTTGAAATGGATGTATGGCAAGAAAATGCACTATAAACACGCCAATCACAAGCAGAGGATGCAAAAACGGGTCATTAAGATTTTTTCTAGCCCATTCCACAAGCTCTTCCATCAAACGAGGGGTATCAAATGGCGTAGCTGTTTCAAATATAATTCCAATTTGTTTTCCGTCAATGTCATAAGCCGCAACGGAATTAGAAAGCTTTTTGTATTCGCCACGATGCCTTTCGTCTTTAGAAACATATTGCAGCAGAATTTTATGAAGCTGTTTTATATAATTTTCCGACAAGGGAATTACAGGGTAATCGTCAAAAATAACATTCATAAGCTCTGCATATCCTGCAACCTCTTCCTCATCTCGCGATTTGAAAGATTTTCTGTCAAGGCGAGAAAGAAGCTCCTCCACCTCTGCATCTGAAAGTTTATTGCCTTCTATGCGGTTAGAAGAACCTATAGACTCAATGGTGGAGACTCTTTTAAGAACTTTGAGCTGTTCTGTTTTTAAATGAGCCGAAGCAGTCCAAGTTCCTTTAAACTCATCAATTTCCGCAATCTGAGCCAGCATTTGCGGGGTAATTTTGATATTTTTCATATTCAGCATATACCTACCTGCATTTACTAGAATATACTAAATTTTACGAGAAAGTATGAGAAAATATGAGAAAATGCGAAAAAACTTTAAATAAATCAAGTTTTCTACATTACCCCCAAATGCGCTTAGACAAATACCTTCAGCAAAAATATCCCGAATTTTCACGCACGGATTTGCAGAAAATCATTGCGGAGGGCAAGGTTTTGCTGAATGGGAAGGTTTTGCAGAAAAATTTTCAAGTGCAA
>WRMM01000151.1 GCA_009777135.1 Candidatus Fibrimonadales bacterium | reverse complement strand
TAGCAACGGCAAGTTTAATGCTTGCCATGGCAATAACAATTTCCTGCTCATCGGACAAAGACGAGGGCGGCAGCGGCGGTGGCGCTATCGGTTCGTGCACCATGGATTATGGGGCAGCATTGGGCTCTATGTGCACTGAGTGGACTGAAGGCGTATCTTCGAGCGATGCAAAAGCAGCCTGCGCCGCGCCGCAAACATGGTCTGGAGGCAAATGCCCATCTGGAGCAGGGCTTAGCTGCCCAGTGGAAAATGACGGAGTTAAAGCCACAATACATATATATGGTGCTATGGCCGCCCAGGGAAGTTGCGATAATTTAAATGAGGAATGATAGGCTATAAACGAATTTACGCCAGCTTGTAGTGCTCTTTAAGCTCGGCGTTTTCCGTTCTAAGCTTGTCTATTTCGGTTATAAGCATAAATAATAACAGATTGCAAAGAGATTACTTCAATTTTTTTCTGTAAATATTTCTATATTCATTGCACAGGTCAATATGAGGCTGCTTTTCTTTTTACATATTATTGTTATAAGCTGTTGCTTGATTTATTGTTTTAAAGGCTCAAAAGAACCGCCCTTTGACATTAAATCCATAAAATCATATAGCGAAATCCCCGGCGTAACAAAAGAAGAAATAGCTGCAGTAGAAGAGCTTAAATCTGCTAGGCAAAGCTTCAAGCTGCAAAACGATAGCCTGGCAGGTTTTACGGCAAAATTTTGCGAATTGCTTTCAACGCTTTTTGACACTCACTTTGCTCAAGAAATTCATAACTGGGATTTTTCGCTCAAAGGAATAATTGCCGCAGAGTCAATTGATTATGAAGAATTTTTTTCGCTGGCATATACTCCCGTTTCATTGATTGCCGCAAACCCAGAGTTTGAGCCGATTGTATCGGTGGTTAGCAAATATATCGCGGCTGGAGGGATTGATATTCTTTATGAATTATACAAGGAGAGCAATGACGAATTTGCAAAATATAAATTCCGCAAATCTCTCAATAACGAAGAAACCGCTTATATAGCCAATTTATCCGCAAACAATGCAAAGGTGCGCATCGCTTTGGAAAATGATTATTATCCGGTTTGTTTTTACGATAAAAAGCAAAAGAAATTTCAGGGAATTGCACCAGATATTTTAGCAGAAGTAACCAAGCTTGCTGGCATTGAATTTGAAGTGGCAACAGACAAAAATACGCTGTGGACGGAAATACTTGATATGCTCAGGACAAACGAAGTCGCTTTGGTCTCGGAGCTGCTTTATTCCAAAGAAAGAGAGGCTCATTTTATATGGACAAATGTTCCTTATTTCTCTTCCCATTATGCGCTTTTGTCAAGAGCGGATTATCCAAATCTGAAAATTTCCCAAGTGGCGCGAACTGCCGTGGGTCTTGTAAAGGGGGCAGTGCACGAAGAAGCATTCGACAAATGGTTTCCCCAGCACCCAAACATAAAGCGGTATAATACCTATTACGAGGCTTTTGACGCATTGGAAAAAGGCGAGATAGACCTGTTTATGACTTCTGATTCCAAACTGCTTTTCCAGATGAATTTTCGTGAAAAGTCAGGTTACAAAGCCAATATAATTTTCTCTGCGCCAATAGAGCAATCCTTTTTTGGGCTTAATAAAAATCAAGAAACCTTGCGTTCCATTATCAGCAAAGCCCAAAACTTTGTAAATACCGAACAAATCGCAAAGCACTGGGCAAGCCGCATTTATGATTACTCAAAAAAACAGGCGTATGAACGTTCTGTTTATCTATCCGTATCGGCTGTAGTTCTTTTGCTGCTGCTCATAATCATAAGCATTTTATTTGCAAAAAACATTAGAACAAAAAATCTTTACGAAGAAGCAACAAAAATGGCTCATAAAGCCTCCAAAACAAAAAGCAATTTTCTTGCAAAGATGAGCCACGAAATTCGCACGCCCGTAAACGCAATTATGGGAATCACAGAAATTGAGCTGAACAAGGAACGCAATTCTACAGAAGCAAAAGAAGCTTTGGGCAAAATTTACAAATCCAGCTATATGTTGCTTGGGATTATCAACGATATTCTTGATATTTCCAAAGTTGAAACAGATAAATTTGAGTTAATGCCAGAAAAATACGAAACCGCCAGCCTGATTAACGATATAGTCAATTTGAACCAGCTGCGCATAGACAATAAGCCAATTAAATTTGAGCTTAAAGTTTCCGAAAAATTGCCTTGCTATCTGCTTGGAGACGATTTGCGTGTTAAGCAGATTATAAACAATTTGCTTTCCAATGCTTTTAAATACACAAAAAAAGGATATGTAAAGCTGGAAGTGTATTATGATGTTCCGTATCTTGTTGTTAAGGTGAGCGACACAGGCTTGGGAATGACAAAGGAGCATATAGCAAATCTTTTTGATGAATATTCTCGCTTTAATATGGCTGCTAACCGCACAATAGAAGGCACAGGCCTTGGCATGAGCATTACCAAAAAACTTGTGGAAATGATGCATGGAAAAATTGATGTGAAAAGCGAGCTGGGCACAGGCACGGCTTTTGTAGTTCATCTAGCGCAAAAAAGTTTGGGAACAGATACGCTAGGCAAAGAGCTTGCAAAAAGCCTGCAAAACTTCAATTTTTCCGATAAAAAACAAATGGAAAAAATCAAAATCAAGCGTGATTTTATGCCTGCAGGCAGAGTGCTGATTGTGGACGACCTAGATACAAATCTTTTTGTGACGCAAGGTTTGCTTCAGCCTTACGGGTTGAAAATAGAAATAGCAAACAGCGGTTTTGAAGCTCTGGAAAAAATAAAAAACAATGAATACAACATTGTATTTATGGATCACATGATGCCAGAAATGGACGGCGTTGAAACAGCAAAACGCATAAGAGAATTTGATGAACCGCAAAAGCGGAATTTGCCGATTGTCGCATTAACAGCCAATGCCGTTTCCGGAACAAAAGAAATGTTTTTGGCAAATGGTTTCAATGATTTTTTGTCAAAGCCCATTGATGTCCTTAAATTAGACGCTATTTTGAAAAAATGGATTCCTAAAGAAGAAAAAGCACCGAAAATCGAAGCCTTGGATATTAAAAAGAACATTCCCATGACTGACGGTATGCGGCATTTCTTCGTTTTAAACCCGCATTCTTTTCCTGTGCCTGGCAGCATTGAAAAAGTTTTGGCAGAGATTGAGAATTGCTTTTCGCAAAGCGATGCAGAAGAGCATAAGGTTTACATATCCCGCTATCCTCGCGACGCCGTTGCTATAGTTCACAATTATATCCAGAGCGTTTCGCCAAAAGAAACTGTGAGGATTTACGCTATTGGCGGCGATGGCATTCTTTTTGATTGCTTAAACGGCATGATTGGCTTTCCAAACGCCGAACTGACAAACGTGCCTTATGGAAGAGCAAATGATTTTGTCCGTGCTTTTGGCGAGAATGCCAAGCAAGAATTTCTTTGCATAGACAAATTGCTCAATGCACCTTCGCATTTTATTGACATTATCAACTGCGGTTCAAATTACGCTATAAATCAGGTTGGCATAGGAATGGAAGGGCAGGCTACAATTGATGCTTGCGTTTTTTTCCAGCGCTATCGCTCAAAAATCATCAAGCCCTTTGTTCGCAATATTTATACATTCTTTGCCCTGCGTTCGCTGTTGAATAAAGAAGTTATGGAGCAGCGGTATCAGGTATTGGTGGATGGAGAAGATTTATCTGGCAATTACTTTAACATAAAAGTGGCTAACGGGCCATGCAGCGGCGGCAGCATGGTGTGCAGCCCCTATTCAAAACCAAATGACGGACTTCTTAATGTGACATTTGGAAAATCCGCTAAATTCTTAAAACAGCTAAAATCCATAGGAGATTTTACCAAAGGGCATTTTGAAAAGCACGATATATATTTCCAAAAAACATTCAGAAAAATGGAATTGAAAAGCGATTTGCCTATCCGCGTTCAATTAGACGGAGAAGCCTTTTACACAGATGAATTTAAATTTGAAATTGTCCCGCAGAGCGTGCGTTTTTTTGCGCCTGAGGGCTTGGACTTCGCAGATTATTCGCATAGGGTATATAAAAATGTTTTGGCGCAAAAAAAATAAACCAGAGCAGGATTTTACGGCATTTTCTTCGCTTCTTCAAAGCACGCCTAATTATATGCTGATTACCGATTCTAGCAACAGGGTTCGTTATATTTCTGGACCAATGCTGAAATTTGCGCGTTTTGGACGCAAAGAATTTGCTGTAGGCCAGCCGCTTATTGATTTGTTTCACGAGAAAGCATTAAAGATTATGTTTGCCGATATTTTGGATAAAGATGGTTTATTTGAATCGGTTATTAAAATTAATATATATGGCAAAGAGCGGTATTTCAAAGTTGTGTCAGACAAATTAGCAGGAACCAATGGCTATAAGTTTATTGACATTGCCGATATTACGCCCTTGGTGGAAAGCCGCCAAGCTGCCGAAGAAGCGAATGTCGCAAAGTCCAAATTTTTGGCAACCATCAGCCACGAAATCCGCACCCCCTTGAACGCAATACTTGGCATTTCAGAAATCAAGCTAGAGCAAAAAGACATTCCGCCAGAAATCAGAAATATGTTCCAGAAAATTTACAATTCTGGCTATACGCTGCTGGGAATAATCAACGATATTTTAGACTTATCCAAAATTGGCACTGGCAAATTCGAGATTACTCCAATTCAATACAACACTGCCAGCTTGATTAATGACACCATTCAGCTAAACATAATGCGTATAGGCGGCAAACCGATAGATTTTGTGCTTCACGTTTCCGAAAATCTGCCATCTGTGCTATTTGGCGATGAACTCCGCATTAAGCAAGTGCTGAACAACTTGCTTTCCAACGCCATAAAATACACTGATAAAGGAAAAGTTACGCTTGAGGCAAGTTCTCAAACAGAGCAAGATGCCGTTAGGCTTATCTTTACCGTGCGCGACACAGGGCAAGGCATGACTGCAGAACAAGTTGCAAAGCTGTTTGATGATTATTCGCAGTTTAACAAGGAATCAAACCGCACCAAAGAAGGCACAGGCCTTGGCATGAGCATTACTAAAAACCTTGTTGAGATGATGGATGGAAAAATAGCGGTGGAGAGCGAGCCAGGCACAGGTTCTGTTTTTATTGTGCATCTGATGCAAAAGTCAACTGGGAGCAGCGTTTTAGGCAAGGAATTGGTTGAAGAACTGCAAAGCCTCCGTTTTTTGAGCGAACCGGGAAAGGCGCATTTTATACGCGAACACATGCCGCATGGCAAAGTGTTGATTGTAGATGATTTGGAAGCAAATCTTTTTGTTGCGCAGGGCTTGCTCCAGCCTTATGGCTTGGAAATTGAAATTGCAAACAGCGGTTTTGAAGCTCTCGAAAAAATAAAAAGCAATGAATACAACATTGTATTTATGGATCACATGATGCCAGAAATGGACGGAGTTGAAACGGCAAAACGCATAAGGGAGCTGAATGAGCCGCGCTATAAAAATTTGCCGATTGTTGCCTTAACCGCCAATGCCGTTGCGGGAACGGAAGAAATGTTTTTGGCAAATGGCTTCAATGATTTTTTGTCAAAGCCCATTGATGTCCTTAAATTAGACGCTATTTTGAAAAAATGGATTCCTAAAGAAGAGAAAGCGTTAGCTATTGAGGGCATAGACACTAGAAAAGGCATTGCCATTGCAGG
>WRMM01000150.1 GCA_009777135.1 Candidatus Fibrimonadales bacterium | reverse complement strand
CAAAGCGAATTTTTTTATTTCTTCAAATCTTTCCTTTTTATTCAATTCCGGGCAGCTGTGCTCCAAAACCAAAAGCAGCTCATCGCCTCGCTTTGAAACGCTAAAGGGCCACGCTGCGCATTCCAAAGGTTTGTTCTCCTCAAGAGCGCACCCTGATTCACTGCAATGAACGCAGGCAAACATGCCATCTTGCTCCTTTAGCTCAATTTCTTTGGGAGCGTAAATTAGGGATTCGGGTTTAAACTTGCAGCAAATTTTGCAATTCATGCAAGTTTCACGTTTTAGTATGGGAGCGAAATTCATCTTCCTATTCTTGCGACACTCCCTGTATTAATTTGGCAAATATCTTCTTGAGTTTTGAACGCAATTCAATATTTTCATTTCCTATAGCCTTAAGCTCCACCGTAAGGCCAAGTTTCAAATTAGGCAGTTTCTCGTTGCTTTTTTTCAGCAAATCAAGCCGTGAGCTAAGTTCAGCGTCTCTATCTGCTATAGTTTTGAGCATTGCCTTAATGCCGGATTTTTCATCAAGCAATTCTTCATAGCTTTTTTCTAGCCGTTCAATCTGCACGCGAATTTCGTCGTTCTCATCTGCCACGTATTTGAATATATCTATTTCTATTTCATTTCTCATTTTAATCAAATTTAAAGCGGCAACCATCTCAGGAACCTCTTTTGCCGCAAGCCAGTTTGCCATTCCTGTTTTCCACACAAGCGATTGGTCAGTCAAACCATTTTGCAAAAGCTCATCTATGCTAAAAGGTCCTTGCTGCTGCCCGTTTATTTCCGTATGCCAAATTTTTTGTTCCAACTAAACCTCTTTCCTTGTTCTACGCTGTCCATTTAGGAAATATAGTAAACGCTGAAAATCGTATTTACTACATTATTGAGCAATGCTCCCAAAAGTCCTGCTCATCATTAGCTGCTACTTGCTGTTGTCTTGCTACAGTTTCACGGCAACTACTTTGCCTGCGCATATAAGAACCGTAAATATAGCGGATGTGGATTACCGCAGTTTTGACCCTGTTATTGGCAATCGGCTTAAAGATGGACTGCGAGAACTTTTCAGAATAAATGCGCCAGCCGTTCGCATAATCAATGACAACGCAGATGCGGATTTTACCGTTGCCCTTTTGAGCTACAGCAACAGACCCGAAGCCCATAGCTCAAGCGCAACGGTTGAAACATACAGAGTCACAATGGGAGTATCAGTTTCTTTTTATGATAATGTTCGCAAAAAAATGATATACGAGAACAGAAACGTTCAGGCAATAGGCTCTTACGATGTGCAGAAAAACGAATCTGAGGCGATGCACGGCCAAGAACGCGCAATAAGAGCGTTGCAAGAAATTATAGTTGCAAACGCCCTTGCAAAATGGTGATTATTTTGTCAATCCCAAAACATCTTCGCCATCTATTTTTGCTGTGCCTTTCCTTGCTCTAACATCCAAATGAATTTCGGTTGTTTTTTCGCCTCGCACAGGCACTAGAACCTCAAAATGCCTGCCGCATCCCTCAGCGGCAACGGTATGAGAACCAACATCCACGCTGCCAAGCGTCAGCGGGCCGCCATCCGTGCGGTCAGCGATTTCTCCGTCTAGCAAAACTCGGCATTTATCCGGAGTGGTTGTAACCACGATTGTGCCATGCGGCATAACAGTTGCGCCCTCAAATTTATTTTCTCTATTTGGCCACACGTTAAAGCGAACATTTATCAGTTCCTTGTTCTGATCCATAACTATCAGCCTTAGCGGGCCGGAGTTGACTTCTCTTTTGAGAATGGGGCTTTTCCCCAAAGGTACTCCGTCCAGAAAAATATCGCTGTTGGGAGGGTCTGTAATTATGGTAACAGTCCCCTTTCCCCCTCTTGGCGCAAATTCCTCATCGTCTGCAAACGCATTAACAGAAAAAACAAGCGCAAACGCTAAAGTTGGCAACATTAAACGAAAAATGTTCATAATAGCTCCTGAATTAAGATTCTGGTTATAAATATAGTAAATGCTGATTAAGTCAATGCTTGGTAAAATGCCGAATTTGAGCATTAACCAGCAACCCGCCAAGCAACACGGAACACGCTGTTTTGAACCACGAAATTTCGTCGTGATGAACGTGAGTCAAGTCGCTCATTTTCTCAATAGCAAACCACGAAGAAGGCAGCAGGTAATCTATTGCCAAACCAAATAGCACGGCGCTGGCAATTATGCAAACAAGGTAAATTGACAAAGTGCGTTTGCCCAAAGCTTTCCCTACTACAGCCATGGATGCTATGTTTGTGGCAGGTCCCGCCATTAAAAACACAAATACCGCGCCGGGCGACAGTCCTTTCATCATAAGCACGGCAGCCATGGGGATGGAACTTGTGGCGCATGTATAAGTTGGCAAGGCTATGGCTAGCACAATGAACATATTGAGCAGAGGATTATTCAGATATGTTGAAAATAAACTTTCGGGAAGAAAAATCGCAATCAATCCAGCAATAACAATGCCTGCCACAAGCCATTTGCCAATGTCTTGCATCATTTCCACAAAGCTATAATGCAAGGCTTGCATCATTTTATTTGCATTGTGCGAGTGTGAACTGCTGCAGCTGCAGGCAATATTATTTAAAGTGCCTTTATCCAGTTTGTTTGTTGCTACTCCGCCTATCAAGCCTGTAACAAAAGCTACAAATACGCGCATTAAGGCAAAGGGCAACCCCAAAAGCGAATATGAAACCGCAATGCTATTTACATTTGTTTGCGGAATGGAAGTAAAAAACGCAACTACCGCACCCTTGCTTGCCCCCTCTTTGTATAAAGAAACTCCCGTGGGAATCACTCCGCACGAACACAGAGGCAACGGTATCCCTGCCAGCGTTGCCCACAGCACCGAGCGAAAATCGGAGCGAGCAATGTGTTTGATATATTTTTCTTTAGGCACATACGCTTTGAGCAATCCTGCAATAAAAAATCCAAGAAGCAAATAAGGCGACATCTCATTGAGCAATAGAATAAAGGGGGTTATGTAGTTCATAGCTTGAATGTAGAAAATATAGTAATCGCTGATTAAGTCGCTTGGGACAAGGAATATGGGACAAGCGATGTGCAAATCTACGCTATTTGGGACATGATTTTTAAATAATCATGTCCCATGTCCCAGCCAATGTAGCTCCACATGTCGCTTGTTCCAGAGCATTAAGTTCGACTTAATCAGCAATTACTATATTTGCTGCCTATGGCAATAATTTTGGCAAGTCGCTTAAAACTCATTCCGCAAGATGACATAAATAAAATTCTTGCAAACATCAAAAAATACACTCCAAAATACGAGAGCATAGTTTTTGTTGCAAATAATCCTGACGATGAACGTGAAAACAATGAGTTCAGCAAAATGTTTTTTGAATCCTTTGAAGCAGCAGGCTTAATGTTCAAAAACAAAACCATTTTAGACAATAAAAACAAAGAACAGGCGAGTGCGCTTATAGAGAATGCAGATTTGATAATTTTGTGCGGTGGCAACGTGCCAAAGCAAAACGAGTTCTTTTGGCAAACAGGAATAAAAAAAAGCTTAGCGTCAACAAAAGCTTTAATTATAGGAATATCCGCAGGCGCAATGAATTTGTGCGAAAAAGCCTTTTGCTTGCCAGAGAGTCGCGCTGAACTTAGCGAGCATCGCTGGTTTGATGGTCTTGGCTTCTTTTCTAAAGTGCTTGTGCCGCATTTCAACGGCGTAACAACTAGGCCTTATAATGGGATTAACATAGATGAATACACGTTTCAAAAAAGCTACGAGTACGAGCTTTTGGGTTTTCCCAACGATTCTTACATTTTGCTAGACAAAGAGGGAACGCATTATTTTGGCGATTTTTATGCGATAAAGGATGGTAAGATTACTATATTTACCCCCATCCACAATTTCAATAAAGGGACTCATTTATGCATCCAGAGCTAAAAAGCAAAGTTATGACGGCGCAAGAAGCGGCCGCTCTCATTAACAACGGAGAAATTTTAGGGATTAGCGGTTTCACAGGAGCTGGCTATCCTAAGGTATTGCCCTCGGCGCTTGCTGAGCGGGCAGAAAAATTGAAAGCAGAAGGCGTTGATTTTGGCATATCGCTTTACACAGGAGCTTCTATTGGCGATGAATGCGATGGGGTTTTGGCGCGTGCCGGCATAATGAAAATGCGCTTGCCATACCAAAGCCACGCAGATGTTCGCAACAGCATAAACAAAGGCCAAACCGAATATATAGATATGCACCTTTCGCACTCCGCTCGTTTGATTCGCATGGGCTTTGTTCCAAAGCCTACGCTAGCGATTGTTGACGCATGCGAAGTGACCCCTGATGGCAAAATTTACCTCACAGGCTGCGGCGGCAACACGCCCTCGTACCTGCAAACCGCAGACCGCATAATCATTGAGCTGAACACGCACTACGCAGACACGCTAATCGGCGTGCATGATATATTTATACCGGAACTCAAAGGCAACGTGCCCATATATTCCGCTGGCGACAAAATTGGCAAAGACTATGTGCAGGTTGACCCAAAGAAAATAGTAGCGATAGTAGAAGTAAATTTGCCGGATTCTTTAAAAGCCTTTGCCGCCTTGGACGACGACTCCAACGCAATTGCCGGCTACATTTTGGAATTTCTTGCGCACGAACGCAAAATGGGACGCTTGCCAGAAGACCTTCCCTACCAAAGCGGCGTGGGCAACGTTGCAAACGCAGTGCTTGGCAGAATGGCAAAAGATCCAATGCAGGCACCCGTAGCTCTTTACACCGAAGTTATTCAAGATTCCATATTTGATATTCTAGAAGCAGACAAATTAATTGTGGCTAGCGGCGCTTCTGTTAGCTACACTATCAGCGGTCAAGAAAAATACAAGGCAAATGCTCATGCCAAAAATTGGAAAAACAAATTCGTTTTGCGTCCGCAAGAAATTTCCAACAATCCGGAAGTTATTCGCAGGCTAGGCGTAATCTCAATGAACACCGCTTTGGAAGCCGATATTTTTGGCCATGTGAACAGCACCCATGTGAATGGTTCTCGCATAATGAACGGCATAGGCGGTTCAGGCGATTTTGCCCGCAATTGTTTGCTGGGCTTCTTTATGACCCCAAGCGTTGCCAAAGGCGGAAAAATCAGCGCAATAGTCCCCATGGTTAGCCACACCGACCACACCGAGCACGACACAATGATTTTCGTTTCTGAGCAAGGTTTGGCCGATTTGCGCGGCTTGACCCCTATAAAGCGCGCGCGCTTGATTATTGAGAAATGCGCTCACCCAAGCTACCGCCCGCTGCTGCAGGAATATTTGGATTATGGGTTAAAGAACTCCGTTCTGCATACCCCGCACACATTGGACAAAGCCTTTGATTTCCACAAAAGATTGATGGAAACGGGGAGCATGGGAGTTTAACTCTTTTTTACTTCACTGCTTTAACAGCCTTGTGCAATCTTTCAAAAAGCTCTTCTGTCTTGTTCAAAGGCACGGCAGAAAACGCTATGCGAATAAGACCGGAAAGAACTATAACGCCAAGGCCGTTTTTCAAACATTCTTTGCGCACGGTTTCCGGATCTGCGCCGTTTAGTTTAACGCACATAAAGTAGCCGCTGTTGAAAGGCATTGCAGTGTAGGATTCTGCGTATTCGGGGTGGGCAGCCAAAACCTCTTTTATTTTTTTGTAGCGGGCTTTCAGAGTGTTGTATTTTGCCTGCTTTTCGCTATCGTAGGTTTCGCTGTCGT
>WRMM01000149.1 GCA_009777135.1 Candidatus Fibrimonadales bacterium | reverse complement strand
AGCGATAACAAGCATAGGTTTAGACCACACAGACTTGCTTGGCAACACAGAAGAAAAAATTCTAAAAGAAAAACTAGGCATACTAAAAAAAGGCGCAACTTTGGTATTAGGAAACTTGCCCAAAAAACTCATCTCAAAATGTCCCCCTCACATAAAATCAAAAAAAATAACCCCAGAATTAAAAACAGGAAACTATGGAAAAATCTACATAAAAAACGCTGAACTAGCAACAACAATTGCAAAAGTTTTTTTAACCTCTCAACTCTCAACTCTCAACTCTCAACTAACCCGCTCCGCACTAAAAAAAAGCACTTGGCCAGGCAGAATGCAAATGATTTTCAAAAATAAAAAACTCACATTTATCCTAGATGGGGCGCATAATCCGCAGGCAGCTAAGGAACTTGCGAAATGCTTAAAAGAAAAAAAAATCCAACCATTGCCCTGCATATTTGCCTCATTAACTGACAAAGATACCTTCGGCGTTCTCAAAGCGTTAAAACCGCATATATCTATTTGCCATCCTGTGCAGGTTGAAAGTTCAAGAACAAGAAGCGTAGAAGAAATTTGCAAAATTTGCGATGAACTGAAAATTCCCCATACCCCATACCCCATACCCCATACCCCAATACTAATAACGGGTTCACTTTACTTGGTAGGCGAGATGATTTCTAAATTTTCTATCTTCCCTCCATGAAAACACTTTCTCAAACAGATTCCGCAATTCTGGAACTCATAAACAAAGAAGCTACGCGCCAAGAAGATGGCATTGAACTTATAGCTTCTGAAAATTACGCTTCAAAGGCGGTGATGGAAGCTATGGGCAGCTGCCTTGCCAATAAGTATAGCGAAGGGTATGTAGGCAAACGCTACTATGGCGGCAATGAAGTGATAGACGAGGTAGAGGCCTTGGCTATAGAGAGATGCAAAAAGCTTTTTGGATGCGAGCATGTAAATGTTCAGCCTCTTTCTGGCAGCCCTGCGAATGCTGCGGTTTATTTTGCAACCATAAAGCCTGGAGACAAGGTCTTGGGGCTGCAGCTTGACCACGGCGGGCACCTTTCGCACGGACATGCGGTTAATTTTTCTGGAATGCTTTACAATTTCACTCAATACCAAGTGGAAAAAGAAACCGGCAGAATTGACATGGAAAAAGTTCGGGAAATTGCGTTGCGAGAAAAACCGAAAATGATACTTGCAGGCTTCTCCGCATACAGCAGAAATTTGGATTGGAAAAAATTTAAAGAAATTGCAGACGAAGTTGGCGCAATAACCTTTGCCGATATAGCCCACATAGCAGGCTTGATTGCAGGCAAGGCAATAGAAAGCCCTGTTCCGTATTTTGATATTGTAAGCACAACCACGCATAAAACATTGAGAGGCCCGCGCGGCGCCATAATAATGTGCAAAGAGCCTTTTGCAAAAGCTATTGATAAATCCGTGTTCCCCGGAATGCAAGGCGGACCGCACGACCACGCAACAGCGGCAAAAGCGGTGGCTTTTTATGAGGCATTGCAGCCTGAATTTCAAACCTACGCAAAGCATGTTATTGAAAATGCGCAGACCATGGCGGCAAAGCTTATGGAAGCGGGATTTAAAATAATTTCCGACGGAACGGATAATCATTTGATGGTTGCAGACGTTACCAGCAAAGGCATTTCTGGCAAAGAAGCCGAGCGAATTTTAGATTTAGTCGGCATTTCCACAAGCCGCTCCACAATTCCTTTTGCCTCGCGCAAACCCATGGATCCTTCGGGGATTCGCCTTGGAACGCCGTCAATCACAACCAGAGGCTTTGATGCAGAAGATACCCGCAAAGTAGCAGAAGCAATAACGCAAGCCATTGAAAATCACAGCGATGCCGCAAAATTGAAAAGCATAAGAGAAAGTATTTTAGAGCTTTGCAAAAAAAGACCGCTGTATAAATAATGGAGAATTGAGAATTGAAAATAAGGCATGTTGCCATAATTATGGATGGGAATGGGCGTTGGGCTAAATCCAAGGGCTTGGAGCGTTTTTTTGGGCACAGGCATGGGACTAGGGCAACGGTTGCCGCTGTGGAGTGCGGCGTGGAAATTGGGTTGGAGCATTTGACGCTTTTTGTTTTTAGCTCGGAGAATTGGCAGCGGCCTAAAAAGGAAGTGGAATATCTTATGAACTTGCTTGTTGAAATGATTGCGCAAGAAGTTCCAAACTTAATGAAAAATAATGTAAGATTATATTCCATAGGCAATTTAAGCAAACTCCCTGAAACGCCTCGCCAAAAACTTTTGGAAGCAATTGAGCAAACTTCAAAAAATACAGGTATGCAGTTGAACTTGGCAATCTCTTATGGCGGGAGAATGGAAATTGTGGATGCCGCTAAAAAGATTGCGGAGCTGGCAAAAAAAGGAGAACTGAATCCAGAAAATCTTGATGAAAAGGAATTTTCAAAGCATTTGTATTTGCAAGGCGCTCCAGACCCCGATTTGATTATACGCACAGGCGGTGAGTACAGGCTTTCAAATTATTTGCTGTGGCAGGCGGCTTACAGCGAGTTTTTTGTAAGCGATGTTCTGTGGCCAAATTTCACAAAAGAAGATTTTGCAAAAGCCATTGAGTTTTACAGCACAAGGCAACGTAGGTTTGGAAAGGTGATTGAAGAGTAGCTACAACTCAAACTTTCCTACAAAAGAAAATCTAGGCGCAAAACCATCCTTTAGTTCGCCGTTCAGCGGCCAGGATAAATTTATATGGCTCACCACGCCCTGCACGGATTTTGAATTTGAAACCCTCAAACCTATTCCCGCCTGATAAGTCAAATCACGTGGCTCAAAATCGCGCAATCTATCGGTTGCTTGACCTGCTGTTATAAATGCGGCAAAAGATGGAATTTGCGTTAAAATTTCAAAGCCGGGGAAATATCTTTGCTCTGCTTTAAAAGCGAAGGTGTTCTCGCCTGCCAAATAGTATGCGGGAAATCCGGTGAAAATATTGAGGCCGTCCAAATAAAGCTGGCGCGTATAGCTTGTTTTTTGCCATGAGTCAACTTTAGCGCTCAAAACAGAAGACCATTCCAAAGCAGGTTTAAAAATATATTCGCCAAAGAGCACGCTGTTCATATCTCTAATATTTTTGCTGTCATAATAAAAGGAATTCTGCCCGCTTGCATAAAAATAATGCTTCGTTGCAGTTGCCAGCGATAAATTTATTCTATTTCCAAAAAACCAATCATTATTAGCTGCATTCAATTCCTCAAAATTTTTAGAAATAGTGCTTTTAACATAATACCCCGACTCAATATCCTCCGCCCACTTTACCCGATGCAAATTATGCCTTTTGCTCAATCTAAGCCTAGAAGCTGCAATGGAAAAACCAATACGAGAATCCTTATCGTCTGAACCCCGATACCCCCGATTTTCCGATTTTCCCGATTCCATATTTTCAATTCTCCAAAAATCGTATCCTAAACCTAAATATGTTTTAAACGATGATCCGCCAAAGGAACGGGAAAGCCATAGCGATAGGGAGTCTTCTTTAAGCCCTTCTATAACGGCTATTGGTTCTGGGTTTTTGCTTTCGTAAAATTTTTCGTCTCGCTTTGACCAAAGCCACTCTGCGTTATATGACCATTGGTTTTTTGAACGGCTTATAAATGGATAGCTAAAACCAATGCTTCGGGAAAAACCATCTGTGTTTTCGCTCCATAAAAAGTTGAATTTATTGTACGGAAAAATAAAATCATCTGTTTGATAAAGCAAATATGTTTGGTCTCTGTCTTCCAAGCTTGCAAAATAAAAACCTACGGTATGCCCCATGCCCAGCAAATTGCTTTCTTGCACTCCAACCGACCAAAGCCACGTTTCGCCGGGCTTTCCAAGCGAAAACGCTGGAGCAAAAGTCCAGTTATCGCTGGTTTCAACATACAGTTCCGTGTTTCCGAGCGAGTCTTTTTTTGCCTCTATTTTTGCATCGCTAATATAACGCAAAGAGCGCAAATTTTTTTCTGCATCTTGTATATCCGAAAATGTAATTACGTCGCCTTCGTCAAAAGGAAGCTTTCCTCTGATAACCGAAGGCTTAGTTTCTATATGAAACCAATTTCCAAATCTGTACAATTCTCTTTCAAATGAAGTATGGATTACCGCATCGTCAAAAACATCTTTTGCATTAATGTGGATTTTGGAAATTCTCAACGAATCTTCTGAAAACGCAAGAGAAACCAGGCAAAGCGCTATAAAAATCAAGGGCACAAACTTTACCTGTCAATTTCTGGTATCACAGGGTCCAAGGTTGCCATTATGGTTACCAAATCGGAAATTTTGTGCCCTTGGCTCATTTCGTTTAGAGCAAGCATATTTGCAAAAGTCGGGCTGCGGGTATGAATGCGGTAAGGCTTGTCTCCTTTTACCGCAACAATGTAGGTTCCGTAAATGCCTTTTGCCGTTTCTGTTTGAGTGTAATAGCTGCCGGGCGGCAGCTTGTAGCTTGGTTTGGGCGCAGAGCGGTAAGGTCCGTCGGGAAATCTCTTTATGCACTGCTCCAAAATTTTCATGGACTCGTAAATTTCTTGAATTCTAACAACATAGCGAGCGTAGCAGTCGCCTTCGGTAGCAACTGGAACATCAAAATCAAGAGAGCCGTAAATTGAATATGGCTCGTTTTTGCGAATATCGTAATTAACACCGCTGGCACGCAGAACAGGACCGGAACAGCCCAAAGCCACAGCTCTTTCTTTTGAAAGAACCCCAACGCCCTGCGAACGGAAAAGCACAATCACATTTTTAGACAGCAGGGTTTCATAGTCTTTCATTGTGGGTTTCAAATGCTCCAAAAAAGCCTTGACTCTTGGGATAAAAGTGTCGGGGATGTCTTTATTTGAACCGCCCGGTCTAAAATAATTCATGGTCAATCGCTGTCCGCACACTTCTTCAAAAATATCGTGTATCATTTCGCGTTCTTTAAATCCATAAAGCAATGCGGTTTGCCCGCCCAAATCTCCGCCAAAGCATGCGTAAAAAACCAAGTGCGAAGCTATGCGGTTAAGCTCGCAGAGCATAACCCTAATATATTCGCCTCGCTCTGGAACGCCTATTCCCATAGCTTTTTCTATTGCCATGCACACGCAATGGTTGTTCTGGTGCGAGATAATGTAGTCTTGCCTGTCGGTGAGGGGAATGTAGTGAACATAGCTTTCGCCCTCGGCTTGTTTTTCCATGCCTCTGTGTATGTAGCCCATGTGAGGCACAACTTCAACTATAGTCTCGCCATCCAAACGCAAAACAAGCCTCAGCGCGCCATGCGTGCTAGGATGCTGCGGTCCCATATTTACAAAAAACTCATCTGACCCGCTAGCAAGCGGAGCCAGCTTGAAACCTGAAGGCAATGGCGTGTGAGTGGACATTTTGAAGGTAATATAGAAAATGCTATTAATTTAAACTTAATGCTCTGGAACATGGAACAAGCGGCATGTGGAGCTGCATTGGCTGGGACATGGGACATGATTATTTAAAAATCATGTCCCAAATAACGTAGATTTGCACATCGCTTATCCCATGTTCCTTGTCCCAAGCGACTTAATCAGCGTTTAATACAGTATGAGCAATGCAAAAACATGCCCTTTTTAGCGAATTTAAGCCGTTTTTTGTAAAAAAGTTCAAAAAAATGATAAAAAAACAAAAAAAACTTGACAAACTTCTAAAAAAAATCTATATTTATGTTTAACATGGCAAATTTAATGCTTAGTTGAGAGTGGAGAGTTGAGAATTGAGAGTTATTAATCAAATATCAGG
>WRMM01000148.1 GCA_009777135.1 Candidatus Fibrimonadales bacterium | reverse complement strand
GTAAAGCGTTTGTATATGGGCTTCTTGAACCTTGCGGGAATTTTTGAAATTGACAGAATATTTTGGAAAATAATCCTGAAAATTCTTGAAATTCTGGCCAATTCTGATTCTGACAAAAAGCAACGGAGTTCAGCAATGAAACAGGAAGAGCGGGATGTATTGCAAGGTTTCTATAGCAATTCATCTCTGAATGTGTCATGCAGGGTTATTCCCCAGCTCGCTCTCCAAAGTTCTCAAATGCTCCAAAGCCATAAAGCTTAGAAAATACGAGTTTGCCTTTTGCCTGCTCCATTGCGAACATATAAGCATTTTTCAAATCTGTATTCATTAAATGATGCAGCAAAGGCTTGCCTTTCGCAGTCAAACCATTTTCGAACAGCAGCTCCGTTTCCGCTTCTGTTAGAGTAGAGCCTTCTATTGCCGTTGAATGCGTTATTATTGAATAAATCGCAAATTTTTCGTAATTTAAATTCTCCTGCAGCCGCAAATTCGCAAATTGCTCCGTTTTGCGCTCTATTTCTTTCCAAATGTTTTCCAAGGCTTGCATTGGATGCAATCTAGAAAAGTATTTTCTACATTACCCCTATGAAAGTCCTAAACCCAAACGGCGAAAGTCTAAACCTCATGGCTTTAAACTTTGGGCCTAGCCACAATGCTACGCACGGTTGCTTGCGTTACCTAACCGCATTGGATGGCGAAACGATAGTTGCCAGCGTTGGCGAAATAGGCTATCTGCACAGGGGCTTTGAGAAAATGGCGGAACAAGGAACATGGCAAATGGTGCTGCCTTATACGGACAGGCTTAATTACTGCTCTGCGATTTTGAACAACATTGGCTATGCAAAAGCGGTGGAAAAAATGCTGGACGTAGAAATCCCCGAAAGAGCAAAGGTTTTGAGGGTTATGGTTGGCGAGCTTTCAAGAATTTTTGACCACTTTGTTTGCGTTGCCGCCGCCTGCGTGGATTTGGGCGCTTTGAGCAATTTCTGGTATTTATTTGGTCCGAGAGAAGAAGGCTTGGTGCTTTGGGAAAAGCTTACAGGAGCAAGGCTAACAAACTCTTACACAAGAATTGGCGGCCTGTACCGCGATACCTACGAAGGCTTTGAGCAAGATGTTGTGAAACTTCTGAAAATGTGCGAAGATTCTCTCAGCGATGTCCATAAACTTTTGGATGGCAACCGCATATTTTTAGACCGCACCATAGATATAGGCGCAATCAGCTCAGAACGGGCGTTGGCTTGGGGTTGGACTGGCCCTTGCCTGCGAGCTACGGGAGCAGCTTTTGATTTGCGCAAAGACGAACCTTATTATGATTACGAAACTTATGATTGGGAAGTGGTGACCGGCACTAGAGGCGATGTTTATGACCGCTTGATGGTGAGGCTTGCGGAAAGCGAGGAATCCATCAAAATAATTCGGCAGGCTTTGAAGCGTTTGAAGCCCGGACCTGTGAACATAGACAATCCAAAAATCAGAGTTCCAGAACGCGAAAAAGTTTACCAAGATATGGAATCTTTGATAGCCAATTTCAAAACCGTGTCTGAGGGCATTCGCATTCCTGCCGGCGAGTTTTACGATTCATCGGAAGCGGCAAATGGAGAGCTTGGATTTACGCTGGTTTCCAACGGAACTGGAAAACCTTGGCGAGTTAAAGTGCGCCCCCCGTGTTTTACGCAATTCGCTGCTTTTCATGAACTTGTTGAAGGCGGCATGATTGCAGATTCCATTGCCGTGCTTTCAAGTATAAATATAATTGCAGGAGAATTGGACAGATGATGACCTTTGCTGAATACAACGCAAGGCTTTGCGACAAAGATTTACAGGAATATTTTCAATACCTGCTTTTGGAGCGGGCGGAAAAACCCGAAGATGAAACCATCAAAGAAACAATTGCGGAACTGCAGGGCATGGTGCTGCAAGGCAGTTTGAGCGGCAAAGCCGTTATAGACCTGCGAGAGCAGAGCAAAGTTGCCGCAGATTTGGCGGAGCAGGGAGAAATTGAAGAGAGCATTGCAAAAGTTCAGCAGATTTTGGAAATTTATCCCGAGCATTATTCTGCATTTTACACGCTTGGCGTTATATCTTTTGAGCAGGGAAATTTTGCGGAAGCCCTTGACTGTTTTAAACATGCTTTTGAAAACAACTCGTTTTTTGTAGATGCAATTTTAAGAATTTTTGATTGCTCTGTTTGCCTTGGCGATACAAGCGGCGTCAATGAACTTTTGAGCAAAGCCTTAACTTTTCTGCCAAACGACCCAGAGCTTTTGGAAACAAAACAGCATTTAGAAAGCGGCACATATCCCGAGCGCTTAGCAAAATACATAGAAGTTCCCGCTGCAAAAGAAGACGGTGTGAATCCAGAACTTTTGAAAGTGAAAGAAATGCTTGAAAGCGGAAACTTGGATGAGGCATTGGAGAAGTTAAAGGAGTTGGTGTAACTTATATGAACGGTAAAGCACTTATGAAGTTTTTTCGTTCCATTCATGGGAAAATAAAATAGGAGAGCCTTATGTATTATTTTGCAAAGTTGGCACGGCATAATGAAAATGGGAACGATTATTTTGTTGTTTCGTTTCCAGATGTGAAAGGAGCCATCAGTGATGGTTCAACAATAGAAGAAGCTATTGCCAATGGCAAGGAAGCACTGGAAGGCTGCTTGGAAGTAATATTGGAAAAGAACAGGTTAATTCCTACAGCAAAAGAGTATAAAGGCAAGGAATTTTACAAAATATGGATTGACCCTAAAATAGCCACAGCAATATTAGCCAAAGAAAATAGAGGAAATAAAACAATAAGTGAATTTGTAGAAATTATTGGCACATCAGCAAATGCTTATACTAAATTGGAAAAAGCAAAGTTAAATCCTACAATTTCTATGTTGAGCAGAATAGCAAATGCAAATGGCAAACATTTAAAGGTTAGTTTTGTATGCAAATAGCGCTTGAACTCGTTCCCAGAACATTGGACAGCTTTTTGGAAGAATCCAAAATGCACATAAATAATTTCCCTAAAATAATGGGGATAAACATACCTGAGCTTCGCAGCGCAGAAATAAAGAGTTTTGAGGCGAGTGAGCATTTGCTGAAAAATGGAGTTGCTGCTATTCCGCATTTCAGATTGATAGACCGATCGCTTGAAGATTTGGAGCAGAAAATTGAAAAACTGGCAGCATTGGGGTTAAAGCAGGTTCTTTTAATCAGCGGCGACCCGCCCATAGATGTGCCGAATTTTGTTCCAAGCGGCGTTAAAGTTCCGCAGGCAATCAAGCATTTAAAAGCAAAATTCCCTCAGCTAAAAATTTATGCGGGCCAAGACTCTTATCGCCAATCATTTAAAAAAGAGCTTGATTACTGCAAAGAAAAACTGGATGCCGGCGCAGATGGCTTTTTTACCCAGCCTTTTTTCTCAGAAGGTATTTTAAACCAATGGCTTGAGCAACTGCTGGAAATTGAAATATGGATTGGTCTTTGCCCCGTTACCGGAAAAGGCTCCCGCAATTACTGGGAAACAGTCAACCAAGTAGTTTTCCCTCCAAATTTCCGTTTTGACCTAGAAGGAAACTGCATAGTAGGCAGACGAATTTTAACGCTGGCAGAAGCCGCCAAAAAAAACGCCTACCTAATGCCAATCACCGTTTCTGCGGAAAAATATTTACATGCGTTGAGAACTTTTTAATATTCTTCTATATCCACATCCGTGTAATACGCTTTCAAAATTTCATCAAACTTTTGGCCTGCAGTGGAGCGCGCTCTGGCTCCCATTTGGCACATTCCTATGCCGTGGCCAAAGCCGGAACCGGTGACAGTGAAAGAGTCTCTGTCTTGGGAAATGCTGAAGAATGAGCCTGGCAAAAGTCTTCCTTCGCGGGCAAAGAGTCTTCTTGTTCGGTCGCCAAAGGCTTCAAAAGAACCTTTGTCTGTAAAAACCACAAGCCTCTTTACGCGACCGCCCGGAAATCTTTCGGTTATCAAGATTTGCTCAACTTTGTTGAAAGGGAAAGTTTTATCTATTCTTGCGTCCATGGCATTTCTTTGAAACAGGCTTACAAGCTCTTGCCTGCTGTAGTTTTCTTCCCATTTCATATATCTTGAAAGCTCGCAAAAAGCTTTGCCGTCTGCGGAATCCGAAACTGGGGTTAAATACGGTTTGCCCTCTTGCCCCCAAATCTCCGAAGATTCAGTTCTGCCTCCGCAGGTTGAATGGTAATATGCCTCTATCAAATTGCCATTGTGCTTGATAACCAAACCGCTCGTAGCCAAAATAGCCTCGCTTGCAAGGGAATCTTCGCCGTTTATGCCATCGTAAACTTGGTCGCGAACATCCGCAAAAACATCAAAACCCTGAGACCTTCTGGAATTCAGATGGCTGTAGGCATAAGTTCTTGCTGCAACTGCTTGGGCTTTCAAAGCTTCAAAGCCATCTTGTTTCAATCTGCCTATTTCGTGTGGAACAACGCCTCTCAAGTAATCTTCTATTGGCAGGATATTTATTATTGCAAGGCCGCTATCGGTGGAAAGCACTGCCCAGTTGCCTCTATAGGTTTTCTCGCCGTATTTGCAGTTTCCTTTTGTTTCAATATCTGTTATGCCCAAATTTGACTTGGCTTTGAATTCCCATTTTTTTTCTGGGCATTCTATTGCCGCAAGGTTTCTTTCAAAACCAATGCCAACATTTATAACATGCCTTTTGGCTGTGTCTTGCTCAACGGGTCTTGCGGGCTGCTCATCTCTGGGCTGCTCAGGCAAAGTAGTTGGAATATCGCTGGCAGGTCCGATCGGCGGCAAAGGCGCGCAGGCAAACAATGCGAGGAGCGCTAATGAGAAAAGCAATTTTAAAAGCATGGAAAACAAAATATAAAAATTTGGGAAATTGAATAGAAAGGACTCATTGTGGAAACCGATGGGTCTCCCCTTATGAGTTGATTTCCGCTACACTTTCGTTAGCCGACCAAAGCCGCATTCCTTGAACAGCCAAGGAGCATGCCATGAAAAAGAACCCAAACAAAAGCACCTACAAGCCTAACACAGCGATGAGTGCTTACGAGTACCTCAAGAAATTCCCCAATGCGGAAGCTGCGAGGCTATTTCTTGAAAACAAAAGATGGCCTGAAGGCGTGACTTGCCCATATTGCAACAGCAAAAACGCGCTTGAACTGACAAGAAAGAGAAGCCAGTTTTACCATTGCAGGGATTGCAGAAAGCAGTTCAGCGTGAGAACCGGAACAATCTTTGAGAACAGTAACCTACCGCTAGACAAATGGTTATTTGCATTCTATTTTATTGTTACAGCAAGGAAAGGCATATCGTCAATGCAGTTGTCAAAGGAGATTGGCATTACGCAGAAAACAGCCTGGCTTTTGGAATCCAAGATAAGGTTTGCCTTGGGTAGCGGTCCTGCTGGCAAAACTCCAGTTTTTGGCATGAGGGAACAGAACGGCAGAGTTTCCGCACTGGTAGTTAAAAATGTAGAGCGTGAAACTTTATTCAATGTAATAGAAAAGCAAGTAGAAAAAGGGACAATGATATACAGTGATGAGGCTCGGCAATATCTCTCATTAAAAAGTATTGGCTATAAACATGAAGCGGTGAATCATAGAGAGGGAAAATACGTTAGGAGATATGAACACAAGCATGGTTCAGCTAAAGAAATAGTCGACCGTCTGGCGACAACGAATGGCATAGAAAGCGTTTGGGCATTGCTTAAACGTGGCTTCTACGGCACGTATCACAAATTCAGCAAGGAGTATTTACAAGGCTATATCAACGAATCTGTATTTCGTTTAAATG
>WRMM01000147.1 GCA_009777135.1 Candidatus Fibrimonadales bacterium | reverse complement strand
TTATAAATTTGTTTTACGGCTTTGATTCCGGCGCAAAGAACAATTTGCAAGAAATTGCGCAAACCACGGGCTTAACAAAAGAAAAGGTGCGCCAGCACAGGGAATCTGCAATGGCAAAGCTCCGCACGGTAAAAGATTTGAAAGATATTTTAGCGGAAGCCTCGTAATTCGGGATTGTCTGTGTTCTGCTCTTTTTGCTTAAAATCCGAGCCTGTTCGCATAGAAATAAACGCATTGAATCTGCGTATTTGCCCAAACTGCCTGTCAACATTTTTGCCTGCAGCCCAATTTGCTGCTCTTCGCCGCGAATTAAACGATTCCACAAAAAAAATGTGGGTTAAAAAATTGGCGCAGGCAATCCCTTGCGATAGCCCCAGCGCTCCGCTCAAATGCTTGGAGCACAATGTTCCTCTTGCGCATGGCGAAATTCCAAATTACAGTTTTGAAGGGTTAGTCCCTTCTTGCTGTGATTTGCAGCATTTGCCTCCTTCTTTGATGGCAAAGATTTTGGAAATGGGAATAGGCTCCTCGGTAACGAGTATATGCGGTTTGGGTGTTTCGAGGCGCAAACCCAATCCTGTTTCTGAGTTTTTGGGTGGCATAGTGTTTCGTTTTTGGGAAAGAAGCCAAAAAAATACCGATGACGGCTTGGATCGTTTGCAATATAATTTCAAATTCAAAGATATTCTTGGCGAATGGATTGATGAATGAAATTTTTATTTATAAAGCCCATAAAACTATACCAAAAAATCCATCCAGCATTTTTCAGCGGTTGCTGCAGATTTTACCCCTCCTGTTCAAACTACGCCATAGAAGCCATAGAAACGCACGGGATAATAAAAGGCCTTTGGCTATCAGCCTGCCGCATTTTGCGCTGCCAACCATTCTGCAAGGGCGGCTACGACCCTGTTCCTGAGTAATAACAACAGATAAATATATTTCCCTTGACGGCACGGCATTTTTTTTCTATATTTACCACTCTTGGGAAGGTGACCGAGCTGGCCGAAGGTGCGTCCCTGCTAAGGACGTGTGGGCCTAAAGCCCACCGCGAGTTCGAATCTCGCCCTTCCCGTTAATCCGCTTTAGCTGACCATAGCCTTGAGGCGAGGGTCGTTGCTTTGTTTAATTTCATCAAAATACATGGGTTCGGTTAGCTTTTTGTCCATTAAAAAGGATATTTTGCTGTTCAAATCACGGGCTACCTGCAAATCGCTTATTACCATTACAATAGTGGTTTTGTAAAGCTCTCTGAGATTGTCTATCAAAGAGAGAAGATTAATGCGGCTGCTTTTGTCCAAGCCAGCGGTAGGCTCGTCTAAAAGGAGGATTTTTGTGTCTAAAGCCCAGGAACGCGCAATGGCAACTCGCTTTCGCATTCCAAGAGAAAGAGAATAGGGATATTCATTTGCAAAACTGCTCGCAAGCATAAGCAGCAAAGCGCGGTTTGCTTTTTGCTCAATTTCTTCTTCCGTTCCCATTTTGTGATAGCGCAACGGAACCGCTATATTATCCTTTACCGTTAGGTCAGAGAGTAAAGCATCGTTTTGAAACACAAAGCCAATACCCTTTAGCGCCATAGATAAAGCTGTCCACTCGCTTGGCTTAACAGGCTCGCCAAAAAGCGAGATGCTTCCGGATGTGGCTCGTTCCAAACCTGCAATTACCCGCAAAAGCGAGCTTTTGCCCTCGCCGGATTTTCCCGTTATGCAAAGTATATCGCCTTTTTGGAGAAAGAGATTAACCCCATTCAAAATGTGCAGCGTTTTGGGCATGGATACCGCATAAGAAAGCGATGCGGCAAGCACAGTATAGTCAAATTTTAGATTTCTTATAGCAATGCTTTCCATTTATTTCTTTTTCTTTTTGATAGGTCTTGGCTGCCTGCGGTGAACTTCCATTATTAATTCTCTTATTTCTCTTAAAAGTTCTTCTGCCAAATCCAGTGTTTTTGGCGTAGCTGTTTCCAAAGCATCCCATAAATGCCCGTAAACTATGAATAAATTATGCGCCTGCTCATGTTCCAAGTCTAAGCTTGCCTGCAAATACGCAACTATATTTTGCATTTGGTCTCGTTTTTCCAAGTCGCCCGTTCTAACCGCATGCATAAGAAGCAAAGCCTTTTCCAAAAGCATTTGATGGGATTTCAATTTGCCGGCGGTATAAGCCGCCCCATAAGCATACAAACGAACCGCTTCTTTTTTTTCCCAATTATTGTCTGAAGCAGAATTCTCCACTCTAGCCTAATTCCCCAATAATGCTAACATTGAATTTCTTGAAATGTCTTGGAAATTGCGTTGCGCCAGTATTGAACTTTGGTTTAGAATATCTTCTCTGGCTTTGTCCATGGCTGCGAGAGCAAAATCCAGGCTTTCTATTAGCTGGAGCGCAGATGTTGTGTTGATATTCATGTTTTCGTTGTTATTGTAGGTATGCTCCAAACGGTTGTACTGAACGCCAAAGTTGACTCTTGAACTTATAACCGTTTCTTTGGCTTGGCCTATGCCGTCAATAGCCGCTGCCGCGCCTCCTCTGGAGGATATGTCCATATTCATTATGCCAAGGGCTTCGGGGCGCAGGTCAGACTTTGCTACATCTATTACATTGGGACCGCCCGCATTCGGGCCAACTTGGAATTTGCCGGTGCCGTCGCTGAGAGGGCTTTGCCCTGAAAGCAAATCTTGCGTGTTGAACTGCGTGCCTTTTGTTTGCCTGTCAATTTCTTGTTTCAGCTGCTGGAATTCTTGGTTGAGATCCTTGCGATTGTCATCGTTCAAGGTATCGTTAGAGGCTTGAACGCTTAGCTCGTACATGCGGTTGAGCATATCGGATATGCCTTGCGTTGCGCCTTCGCCTATGTTCAGAGCGCTCATGGCATCGCCAATATTTATGGCGTTCGCTTTGTATCCGCGAGACATGGATTCCAGCAATTTCGCAACAGCCAGCCCTGCCGCATCGTCTTGCGCGCGGTTAATCCGCTTTCCTGTGCCCATTTTCTCATGGATTTTGGAAAGCGCCTTTTGCCTTTCATTTATCTGGTGGTTTAACCCTAACCCAGTTGCTTTGTCTACTAGCATTGCCATTTTGCACCTCTCTTGTTTGAATCCCTATGCTTTAACATCCACTGCTTCAACATTCTTAATATCATTCATATTGCTATTGTCGTTTGCGCCCTTAGTATCGCTTAATCTTTGATTCGTCAGTTTTTCGCCAGCCAATTCTTCGTTTGCGTTAACAATGCCAGACTTTGCGACATTATTGTCTTTATTTTCCTGGGCAATTACGGTCTTTGCCGGCGTAATCGGTTCTATGGTCATAAAAAACTCCTTTTGCGGGCTGTTTTTAATCCGCAACTAGAATAATTTAGTAAATCAGCATTTACTATACAACTATCCTAATCCATATATCGGCATAAAATGAGAAAACTTTAGCGTTTTTTACTACATTTCTTCTATGCACTTGAAAGAAATTCTCGCCAACCCAAAAAAATTCAATTTGAATGTCCACTCTTTGGGGCAAGCAAAAATTAACTCTCCAGTCAAGGGGCAGTCTTTTGTTGACGAAAACAGCCGAATAAGCCTTGCTACCGAAGTTGCGCAAATAGAATCTCTGGCGCAGAGAAACGAGATCATTCCGTCTTTGGAAATTGCCGGCCCGCGCCAAAAATTATTTTATGACCCAGCTCAAACAAGAGTGGCAATAGTGACCTGCGGCGGCTTGTGCCCGGGGCTTAACAATGTTATAAAAGGGCTGGTGGAGGTTTTAACATTCGATTACGGCGTTAGAATGATATTTGGCATTCGCTATGGCTACAGGGGCTTAAACCCGCGCTACGGGCTTTCTGCAATACGCCTTACGCCAGACAGCGTAGATGAAATTCACGAGGACGGCGGCACAATTTTAGGCAGTTCAAGGGGCGAGCAAGACCCTAAAATAATGGTTGACACCCTCTCAATGCAGCTCAATGTGAATATTCTGTTCTGCATAGGCGGCGACGGCACCCTGCGCGGCGCACAAGACATAGTTAGGGAAATTGCCAAAAGAAAAGCCTGCATTTCCGTGGTTTGCATTCCAAAAACCATAGACAACGATTTGAACCTCATAGACCGCACATTTGGCTTTGAAACCTGCGTGCAGTCCGCTGCAGAAATAATAAAAAGCGCCCACGTTGAGGCAAACGGCATTCCAAACGGGCTTGGCTTGGTAAAAGTTATGGGGAGGGATTCCGGATTTATAGCCGCGCACGCAAGCCTTGCAAGCTCGGTAACCAATTTTTGCATAATACCGGAAATTCCGCTTATGCTAGACGGCTTGGAAGGGCTTTTTAGCGCATTGGAAAGGCGCTATCGCCGCAAAAATCACGCCGTTATGGTTGTGGCAGAGGGCGCAGGGCAAGACTTGTTCAGCGAAAAGGCAGAAAAAGATGCCAGCGGAAATGTTCTGAAACACGATATAGGCCATTTTTTGATGGATAAAATCAATACCCACTTTAAAAAGAGCGGCAAAGAGATAAATATAAAGTACATAGACCCAAGCTACATAATAAGGAGCATCCCAGCAAACAGCTCAGACGCTATTTTCTGCTTTCAGCTGGCAGAAAACGCCGTTCATGCGGCTATGGCCGGCAAAACGGATATTGTGATAGGCAGTTTTAGCGGCGTTTTTGTGCTTGTTCCTTTGAGCTACGTTGTTAGCGAACGCAAAAAAATAGACCCAGAAAGCGCTTTGTGGCATGCCGTTGTAGGCTCAACAAGGCAAAATGACTATTTTTCGGACAATTGTTTTGAACGTGAGCTTCCAAATCGCTCAATGGCAGAAGACTGGGGTTAAGCACAAAAAATTGACTTTTTTTTGACAAAACTTTGAAGTTTTTGTTTCTTTTATGCAGAAAAACCAAGAAATTTTGCATTATATCACTAAAAGTCAAGAAAATAGGTGACAAAAACGAAAAAATATATTAAATTTGTGTCTATGACGTTGAAAATCGTTAAAGAAGCAAAGCCTAAGATAAAACGTAATGTGTATTTTCAGTATTTGAATGAAATATCGCAAATACCATTATTAACGCGAGAAGAGGAAAATCTTTTGCTTCAAAGAGTGTCTAATGGCGACAAAGCCGCTCTTAACCATTTGGTTAAGGCGAACTTGCGTTTTGTTATACGCGTTGCAAATTTGTATAAGGGTCAGGGCCTGGATCTCAATGATTTGATAAATGAGGGCAATTTAGGGCTAATGGAAGCCGCTGTGCGCTTTGACTCGTCTAAAAACATAAAATTCATTAGCTACGCCGTTTGGTGGGTGAGGCAAAACATTATCAAAGCGATAAATGAAAAAGCCCGCCTTGTGCGCATTTCCGCGGAAAAAGAGCTTATTTTGCGCCGTTTCAATAGAAGAGGCGGCAGGTTAAAGCAGGTTGTGGGCGGAACGCAGGTTATAGACCCAAAATCTCTGGAAGGCTATAGCCGCTACAATGCAGAAGAAATAGAAAAAATCCTGCAAATGGGCGTAAAATCCTCAAGTTTGGATGCTCCTGTTGGCGAAGACGGCGATACCAGCCTAATCAGCATAACCCCCGACACCGCAGATGATGCTTCAAACGTGTTCTTTCAAAAGACCAGAAAGGGTCTTATCAGAAAACTGCTTTCAGAATATTTGACCCCAACCGAGCTAAAGGTTATAAATTTGTTTTACGGCTTTGATTCCGGCGCAAAGAACAATTTGCAAGAAATTGCGCAAACCACGGGCTTAACAAAAGAAAAGGTGCGCCAGCACAGGGAATCTGCAATGGCAAAGCTCCGCAC
>WRMM01000146.1 GCA_009777135.1 Candidatus Fibrimonadales bacterium | reverse complement strand
TTCTTTAATTTTAGGAGGCCAGTTAAATGTTGATAGGAATAAAAAAATATGGAAAGATTATAAACGGAGGCAGAAAATGAATCTTTTATTTGATTTAACAGCAACGCAACCTTCACAAGAGGTAAAATTTCATGGAGGCGGGCTTTACGGAGAAGTTATTTTTTTTGCGTTGCTAAAAAGAACGGAAAATTTTATAGGCATATACGATGGCAAATTATACATTAACTCGGAAATTTTGAATAGCGGAATAAAACTTTATGATATAAATCAAATTTCCCCTAAGGAACTTATAAAGCAAGAAAATATAGATTTGTTCTATACGCCTTTATATAATAATAAATATGAATGGCAATTATCAGTCAAAAGATATGCAATAACTTGGCATGGGGTTAGAGGCTTAGAAATGCCTTATAATGATATAGTATTATATTATGCAAAAAACTTTAAGGCAAAGGCAAAAGAGATGATAAAATCTTTTGTGAAAAAGTATTCAGAAAAGAGAAGTAAGAAAGCAAAAAAGATTTATTACGATATGCAGGCAAATTTAGAAAATGCCGAATACATCACAGATTCAGAACATTCAAAGCAAAGCATAGTAAATTTTTACCCGCATCTGGCAAAAAAAGAAATCTCTGTTTTTTATCCCCCATTAATGGATGATCATATAGAATTGCCACAATCGCAATTTGAATCCAAGAGCTATTTCCTGCTGACAAGTTCCGCTCGCTGGGAAAAAAACAATCTGCGTGCAGTTTGGGCTTTTGATGAATTGTTTAGCCAAAGAAAAGATTTGAATTTCAAAGTTATTTTGGCAGGCGTTACGGATGAAAAAGTTTATACTAGAAATTTAAAAAATAAAGACAATTTTATATTCCTAGGCTATGTTGACAGAGCGGAATTGCTATCCTTGCACAAAAACGCTTACGCTTTCATTTATCCGTCCTTAAATGAGGGCTTTGGCTATCCGCCTATTGAAAGCATGCGTTACGGAGTTCCTGTGGCGACAAGCGGTACAAGTTCAATTCCTGAGATTTGCCAGAACGCAGCAATTTACTTTGACCCATACAATGTCAGCGAAATAAAAAACCGCATACTCCAGTTGTTGGATAAAGATATTTACGCTGAATATTCCGCTCGTGCTGTTGAACGCTACAAAATTGTGAGCGAAAGGCAAAAGCAGGATTTGGAAAAAATTGTTGATTTTATTTTGGGAGATAAATCATGTTAAGAAAAATCTATAACGAAGTTCGTAAAATTTACAAGGTTCACATAAAAAAACACCTGCCAACGCATTTGCGCCAAGGTGTATCTCGTTTTATAGGTATTTTTCATAGAGAGCATATTTATACAAAAGAAATAAAAAAGTCTTTGCAAGACTGGCATAAAATTTGGGAATATCCTCTTTTTCCCTATCTCTGGGCAAACGAATACAAGTTTGAAAATTATTTATGCGAAAAAGATGAAAACGGTGGTTTATTTTTCGTAGAAGAGCAAAAAATAAGGCTCTATTTTCCGAAAACTTATGAAGAAAAAGAGCTGTGCCAAAAATCAGCCGCATTTGCTGCAATGGAGCAAGACTTTTTCTCCCCGCATAGATATGTTACAAAAGAAAATAAAATGTGGGGAACATTGGAAAGAGATGAAAATGAAATTCCTAAAGAATCTTCTTTTTTCGTGGAGCCAGGCGACATAGTAGCAGATATTGGTGCAAGCCACGGAAATTTTTCCATTAGCGTGATTGAGAATGCAAAACATATATACTTATTTGAAGCAAACGAGATTTGGAACGAACCCTTGCAAAAAACTTTTGAAAAATACAAAGACAAAATAACCATTGTCAATAAATATGTCAGCGATATTAACAGCGAAAACTCAGTAACACTTGACGCTTTTTTCAAAGATAAAGAAGTGAATTTTATCAAAGTAGATATTGAAGGCTATGAACAGCAACTTTTAAACGGAGCAAAAAATATATTGCAAAAAAAAAATATGAAATGCTCAATCTGCACTTACCACAAACCGCAAGATGCAAAAGATTTTGAAAAGTTTTTCAAGGAATTAGGTTACGAAACCCATTTCACAGATGGCTATATGTTTTGCCCGATTAACAATACGTCGCAGAACGTGAGCTATTTGAGGAAAGCTGTGCTGAGGACAAGGAGAAAATAAAGTAAGCATTCGCAAGAAATTAGCAATTTCAAAAAAGCCTATTGGAGCGACGACATACAGCATCAGAAAAACTTTGCCAAAAGAGTTGCAAAAACAACTTCCTAAACTGCAGGATATTTCTAATTTATTGGAAACTATATGAACTAAAATTTTCCATCCCCAATTTCCTAAAGCAAATCTGGCAAATCCTAAAATCGGGGTCATCGGGGTTTAGACAAATTTGCCAGCTTCCTAGGTTCATGCGGTAAATTTCGATTTAACAAAAGAAAACAAAGTGCCCCTCTCACCCTTATTCAACCCTATAAACAAAGCATTCATAGCAAACACTGCAAAAAAAGCAAACAAGCACGCTAAAAATCATTGCCATCCATCCATATTCAAGGTTATGTAAAGCGGCAAGGGAATGGAAATTATTCCGGCTGCAAGGCACTTAACCAAAGACTGGCTAATAAATAAGCGAATGGAAAACCCCGTAAGCCTGCGAAGCGAAAAAGTTGCGTAAATCACTCTGAAAATATTTATAAATATATGTGAGCATATATAGCCAATAGGCGAGAAATGCAAACCGAAATACATAAGAGGAAACATAAGCAGAACCAGAAAACTGTCTATTGCGCGAAATATCTTGTTTTTTCCTGTTGCAATTATTCCATGCCAAATAGGTATAAAAGCAGAATACAGCAGTACATTTACTATGCTCAGCTGGCAAAAAATCCCTGCATAATCAGGGACTATTTTTAGCCATAAACTCAAAACAAAATCCATTTGCAAAGCCAAAGGAACCAGAACCAGAAAAGAAAGCAAAAAACAGAATTTGCTGGCGCGAATTACCAAACTGTAAAAATAATCCATTTCGCCAGCTGCCAAAAACTTGGTTATCTGCGGGGCTATTGCCGCAAAAAAATTGTTCATGAATTGATTTGCTACACTTAAAATTTGCGTAGAAACGCCATTTGCCGCATTCATCAAAACTCCATAAAAACGGTTTATCAAAACAATTCCGCCTTGCGTTGCCAAAATACTGGAGATGCCCCCCAAAAACTCGTAACTGCTAAAGCCCATCCTTTCTAAAAAGAGTTTCTTGTTCCAAAACCACTTAAAATGCGTTTCCTTAAAATTTCTATGGCAATAAAATATGTAAAAAAACGACATGATTAAATAAACTGCAAATACCAGAATAGAATAAAATTTTAATTTATCAATAGGTGCAAAAGCTAGAGAAAGCACAGTCGCAAGTTTAAATATGGAGTCTGCAATACCAGAGTAAGCATAAACTTTCATTCGCTCGTGAGCGTTGATTGCAACCATGTATGGCATTTGCAAAATGCCTATGCAGGCAGTGAAAATTGTGAACTGATAAACAAAATTAGCTGCTTCCATTCTTTCTGCCGGTATAACCAAATGTGTATTCAAAAACCACAAGCCAACCGTTTCACCCAGAATTAAAATCAAAAGCGCGGTAAAAATATGAATAACAATACTCAAGCTGAAAGTTTTCTTTAATGCCTCAAAATCCCCTTTTCCCAAATCAAAAGTAAAAAATCTGCTCGTTGCGCTGTTCATGGCATTTTGAATAAATGAGAACAGAACTATAACCCCGCCCACAACATTGTAAACGCCAAAATCCTCAATGCCTAGCTGCGCCAGCACTTCACGGCTAGTGTAAAGCCCCGCGCCAAGGGTTAAGATACTGCGAAAGTAAAGAAACAGCGTGTTCTTCGCAATACGTTTGTTATTTTCCGAGGAAGTCATACGTTGGCAAGAGTAATATAGAAAACGGATACGCACCTAAAGAATGCTATATTCCTGCTTATGCTATTGTATAACGAAAGTAGTTTGCCAATGGAAAAGCTTAAAGAGTTTTTGCTTGAATATTTGGAAACCCAATACGGAGTTTCAAAAATCGTAAAGAATTGCGCAGAAAGAGTTTTGGCGCAACTTGAAAAAGGCAGTATTTGCTTGAAAATAGAGAGCAGCGCCGAAGCAGAGGAATTGAAAAAATCGCCTGCGGTGGGAAGCAATGATGAAATTCGCCCTTTGATTTTCAATAATGGAAATTTATATATCCAAAGATATTTTATTTATCAAAAAAGAATATTGAAAAAAATCAAGGAATTAAAAATTCATATTATAACAGGCGGTCCCGGAACGGGCAAAACAACGTCGCTGGCAGAAATTTTGAAAAATAGACTGAACGAGAAAATTCTTTTAGCCGCTCCAACAGGGAAAGCTGCTCTTAGAATGAAAGAAAGCCTTGCCAATCAAAAAATAGATTTGGAGGCTAAAACTCTTCATCGTTTGCTTGGCTATAAACATTTATCTGTAAATTTCAGGCATGCAAAAGAGAACCCGCTAGAAGCAGATATAATAGCCGTAGATGAATGTTCAATGATAGATTTGCCGATGATGTCTAAATTATTGGATGCCGTTCCGAGCAATTGTGATTTATATTTGCTGGGAGATAAAAATCAGCTGGCTTCCGTTGAGGCAGGCTCGGTTTTTGCGGACATTTGCAGAATGTTTGAAAACGATAAAAGCGTTTACAAAAAGCTGACAAAAAGTTGGAGAGCGAAAAATGCTCCCGGCATTGCCGCTTTAAGCAAAGAAATTTTAGAAGGTTCGGCAAAAAATTTTGATAACGAAAATGTTCGCTGCTTTGAAAGCGATAAATTGGAAAGCGAATTGTTTGGCCGGTATAAGAATTTATTTTCTGCGCAGAATAAAGAAGAAGCCCTGGAGTTTTTGAAAACATTTCAAATTTTGTGCGCAACGAAGGTTGGAAAAAATGGCGCAAAGCATATCAATAAAAGATTATGCGATGCGGCAAAAAAGGAAAGAGCGAAATTTATTCCAATAATAATTACGGAAAATAATTATCAACTGAACCTTTTCAACGGAGATACGGGAATTAAAGATAATGAGCAGGCATATTTTTACATTGGCGAAAATGAAATAAAAGCGTTTTCTGTTTTAACTTTGCCTGCGCACGAACACGCTTTTGCAATAACAATCCACAAATCCCAAGGCTCCGAGTATGAGCGCGTTGCGGTTGTGTATCCAGACAAAGAAAAAGAAGATGGAAGCGAAACAATTTTGACTAGGGAATTGCTTTACACTGCGATAACCCGCGCTAAAAAGGAATGTTTTATTTTTGGCGGCAAAGAGGTGCTTGCAAATTCCTGCGAAAGGAGAATTTACAGGGCTTCGGGGATTGGGTAGGGAACTTAAGCGACTAGCATTCCATCTCCGTAGCTAAAAAGCTTCATTGAATTTTCAACCGCGAATTTGTATGCGTTTAGTGTGTTTTCTCTGCCGTAAAATGCGGACACTAGCAAAATTAAAGATGATTTTGGCCAGTGGAAATTTGTGAGCAAGGCATCTGTTATTTTGAATTTGAAGCCTGGGTAAATAAAAATATCAGTTATGCCCTTTGCAGGTTTTACAAAACCATCTTCATTTGCAAGCGTTTCTAGAACTCTTGTGCTTGTTGTGCCAATGCAAATTATTCTGCCTCCATTTTTTTTTGCTTTGTTTATCATGTTCGCATTTTGTTCGCTTAGTTCGTATTCCTCGCTGTGTATTTTATGTTTGCGATAATCTTCGCTTTCTTTTATGTTTTCAAATGTGCCTGGACCAA
>WRMM01000145.1 GCA_009777135.1 Candidatus Fibrimonadales bacterium | reverse complement strand
TTTTTCAAAGCTGCGATTTCTGCATGAAAGCTTCCGTACTCTTGAGTGCAGCCTTCTCCAATTGCCACTCCATTTTTTACAATAACCGCCCCTACCGCCGGGTTTGGGCGACAGTTTTTTATGGCATAAGTTGCTAGTTCTAGAGCATGGAGCATCTCACCTATGCCTTGTCATAGTCACTTCAAACATCTATCATAAATATACTAAAAAAAATATTAGGAAACTAAGCCTTAAAGAGATAGCTTAATTTTTCTATTTTAAGCAAAAATGCTCCTTCTAATCTCTCAAGGCTGTAGCGCTAATTTAAGCGAAAGCGAACAAATTGCGGGTTTGTTGGCAAAAAATAATTTTGATGTTGCATTTGGGGCGGTTTCCAACCCCCACGCTATAATACTAAACCTGTGCACCGTCAAAGGCGATAGTTCTGCATTAAAAGCTGTGAGAACGGCAAAAGAAAATCATCCAAAAATCCCAATGTTAGTGACTGGTTGCACAACGCCAGAACTAATAGCTTCGCTGCAGAAAATAGACAAGACAATTTCCGTGGCAAGCACGCACGCTGTGGAAAGAATTCCTGCTATCATTAAAAAAATAATCGCAGGCGAGACGGTTTTGGATTTGCAAAAAGAGCATTCTCCAAAATTGGGAATTCCTAAAATTCGCAAAAATCCCATTGTGGGAATTATCAGCATTGCCGAAGGCTGCATGGATGCCTGTTCTTTTTGCTCAACAAGAATGGTAAAAGGGAAACTCAAAAGCTATGATATTTTGCAAATTGTGGAAGAGGCAAAAATTTTGATAGAAGACGGCTGCAAAGAAATTTGGCTAACAGCGCAAGATGCTAGTTGCTACGGCTTTGACGCAGGCACGGATTTAGCGGAGCTTGTGCAGAAAATTTTATCAAAAATCAAAGGCGATTACCGCATAAGAATGGGCATGGGAAATCCAAGGCATACTTTGAGCTATGCGGAAAAATTGATAGAAGTTTACAAAGACGAAAGGGTGTTCAAATTTTTGCATTTACCTGTGCAAAGCGGCAGCGACAAGGTTTTGCAAGCCATGAAACGCAAGCACACCGTTGAAGATTACAAAAAACTTGCAGAACTTTTTTATTCCCAGTTTAGCGATTTTGCAATTTCCACAGATATTATAGTTGGTTTTCCGGGCGAAACAGAAGAAGATTTTCAAGAGAGCTTGGATTTAATCAGATGGAGCAAGCCAACTGGCTGCAACAGAACTCGCTTTGTGCCTCGCAAGGGAACGCTTGCGGCAAAAATGCCAAATCAAATTCCCAGCGATGAAAAGCATAGGCGAAGCGCAGAATTGACAAAAGTTTTCACGGAGACCGTTTTGCAAAGCAATTTAAAATACATTGGCACGGAGCAAAGCATTTTAATAGACGAAGCGGGCAAAAGAGGTTCTTGGATTGGCAGAGCTAATAACTATAAGTCCGTTGCAGTGCACGGGGATTACAGTATTGGCGATAGAGTTAGCGTTAAGATCAAGAGCGCGGAGCCGTTTGCGTTGATAGGAGAAAGCTAAACTTTTCTATATTACACTGCATGTCTCGTCCAACAATATGCACAACTACAATGCCAGATATGGAAAGCGCCAAGAAAATGGCGCGGGAACTTGTTGAAGGGAGCTTTGCCGCTTGCGTTCAGCTTTTGCCTGTAAATTCCGTTTATAAATGGAAAGGTAAAATTGAAGATGAAAATGAAATTTTGCTGATTTGCAAAATTCCATCCTATCACCACGAAAGTTTGGAAAAAGCCATTCTGGAAAGACACCCCTACGAACTTCCGCAAATTCTGTTCTTTAACGCAGCTGGAGCCTATGCTCCCTACTTTGAATGGATGGAGAATTGCATAACGAACAAAGAGACTTAGAATGCGTATTTTCTTAACAGGCGGCACAGGCTTTATAGGGCACTTTGTTGCAAAAGAATTTTTGGATTGCGGCTATTCGCTGAAGATTTTAGCTAGGAATCCAAATAAAATTCCGAGTTTGGCAAAGCATGAAAAAGTTGAAATACTTCATGCCGGCTTGCTTGATGCAGAGGCAATAAAAAAAGGCTTGGAAGGTTGCCAGGCTTGCGTTCATATTGCGCTTGGCTGGGGCGATACTCCGCTTGCAATGCTTGCAAACGACACCGCAGTCACCGCTCAGCTTTTGGAATTTGCAGCAGAAAACGGATGCGAAAAATTTATTTACACTTCAAGCACAGCTGCTTTTGGCAAAGTTCGCAAAAACGCAAATGAAAGCATGGTTTGCATGCCGCAAGATTTATACGGGGCAACAAAAGCATCTGGCGAAGCCTATACCCTAGGGTTCAAAAAAATGAAAAGAAACATTATTCGCCCAGGCTATACCTTTGGCCACTTGGCTTTTCCAGACGGCGTAACCCAGCCCGACCGCAGATTTTTCAACATTGCAAAAGCGGTAAAAGAAAATAAGGCAGTTTGCTTGACAAAACATGATGGCACTCAATTTATCCACGCCTCTCAACTTGCAAAGCTCTACGCTGCAGTTTTGGAAAGCAATTTGAGCGAAGAGGTGTTTTTTGGCCTTGGCACAGAGTGGATAGGCTGGAAAAGCATTGCAGAACGAGCCATTGCCATGCGCCCCGGAACAAAAGCGGTTATTGAAGAAGAAGACAAGGGCTGGGGCAGCGAACCGAGCCTTTTCTCTTTGGAAAAAATGGAAAAGTTTTTTGGCTTAAAATTCAATGGCAATGATTTTCTGGACGAGCATATCAAATGGAATTTAGAATTGTAAGATGCTAAAATACATAGTCAAAAGACTGCTGTTGATGTTCCCCACATTGCTGGGAATTTCTTTTGTGTGTTTTTTGATTGTTCAGCTGGTGCCCGGAGGGCCGGTTGAGGAGATGATTTCAAAGGCGCAAAGCGCTGCAAATATGAGCGGCGGGCATAATTTAAGCCCAGAGCAAATTGAGCAGATAAAGGCGTATTTTGGTTTTGACAAACCTTTGATGGAGCGTTATTTTATTTGGCTTTCCAAAGTTGCGCGTTTGGATTTTGGAGAGAGTTTTGCTTATGGCAAGCCCGCATGGCAGGTTATATCTTCCAAATTTCCGGTTTCGCTGTTTTTTGGGTTAAGCTCGTTTATAATTTCTTATTTGGTTTGCATTCCGCTGGGGCTTGCCAAGGCGGTTAAGAACGGCTCCAAGTTTGATTCCATAACCAGCGCTCTTATGTTTTCTGGCTATGTTGTGCCAGGTTATGCGCTTGGCATTTTGCTCATAGTATTTTTGGCGGGAGGCACATTTTTGGATTTATTTCCGTTAGGTGGCCTCTCTTCCGATAATTTTGAATACATGTCTTTTTTTGAAAAACTGCTAGACTTGGCGCATCACTTGTTTTTGCCATTTCTTTGCTACATTCTTGCGGAGTTTGCATTTTTAACCCTCTTAATGAAAAATTCCGTTATGGAAGAAATGGGCAAAGACTATATGCGAACCGCTTTGGCAAAAGGCTTGTCTTTCAGGGAGGCTTTGTTCAAGCACGCTCTTAGAAACGCGTTGCTTCCCTTAGCCACCAGAATGAGCGAAATCTTCACCCTGATGTTCGCAGGCGCGCTATTGATTGAAAAAGTTTTTGATATAGACGGCATGGGTCTTTTATACTACAACGCCATGGTGCATAGAGATTACAACGTTGTTTTGGGAATAATAGTGCTATCCTGTTTTATGGCAATGCTAGGCAGATTGTTCAGCGATTTGCTGTATGGATTTATTGACCCGAGGATAAAATTGGGGTAGATGTCTCTCTAACCCTACCCAAAATTTCAGCAATTGGAACCATTTCCATTTCTTTTTTGCCGCGAATTTTCCATTCCACCTTTCCCTCTGCCAGCCCTTTTTTGCCAATGGCTATGCGAATTGGAATCCCCCACAAATCGCCATCTTTAAACTTAACGCCGGGTCGCTCATCTCTGTCGTCAACCAAAACTTCAATGCCCTGCTCGGTCAGTTCCTTTTCAAGCTGCTCAGATACCTGCAAAACCTCATCGTCTTTTGATATTTGAACAATAAGAACATGGAAGGGCGCAATAGACATGGGCCAAATCGGGCCAAAATCATCGTGGCTGTGCTCCACAACGCTTGCCATCAAACGGCCAACGCCTATTCCGTAGCAACCCATTATTGCAGGCTTTGCCTCGCCGTTTGCATCCGTAAAAACACAGCCCATATTTTCGCTGAATTTTGTGCCTAGTTTGAATATATTGCCAAGCTCAATGCCGCGAGTTTCTGTAAGCGGTTTTTCGCACTTGATGCAAAGACAATTTTCTGCAGCTTCTGCTATGTCTGCGGTTTCAAAATTTGCAAAATCCCGCTTTGGAACGCAATGCTTAAAGTGATAGCCCTCTTCGTTTGCGCCAACAATCAAGTCTGTGCATTCTGCCGCGCCAGTATCCACTATAACTCTGCAATCTTTTGCGTTTATGGGGCTTGCATAGCCAGGTACCATTCCGCTTGCTTTTATCAGTTCTTCTGAAGCTGGGATTAGAACTTTGCTTTTTAAATAGTTGCGTAATTTGGTTTCGCTGATTTCCAGACTTCCTTGGACAAGAGCCACAACCAGTTTGCCCTCTGCGTCAAAAAATACGCATTTGCCGGAGCTTTCTGTGTTTGCATTTAAAAATGAGCAAACTTCTTCTATTGTTTTTTTGTTTGGGGTGGAGACTTTTTCCAATGGATTTTGGGAATTGATAACAGGTTGCCGCACAAATTCGGCGATTTCTCGGTTTGCTTGGTATTTGCAATGTTTGCAAATAATTAAATAATCTTCGCCGTTTGGCGTGGCTAGCATAAATTCGTGAGCTATTTTACCGCCCATTATTCCCGTGTCAGATTGCACTATCACCGGCTCAATTCCAACTTTGCGGAAAATATTTTGGTAAGCCTTGTATTCAAGCTCGTAGTGCTTGTCTAAGTCTTCTTCTGTGGCATGAAAACTGTAGGCATCTTTCATTTCAAATTCACGCACTCTTATCAAGCCGCCACGCGCGCGCGCCTCATCTCTGTACTTTGTTTTGAACTGATAAAGCATAAAGGGCAATTGCTTATAGCTAGAAAGCACATAGCGAGCCATGTCGGTGATTGCTTCTTCGTGGGTCATTGCTAGCACCATGCTGTGATTGTTGCGGTCTTTGAAACGCAGCAATTCATCGCCTATGGCTTGGTAGCGGCCTGCCTCGCTCCAAAGCTCGGCAGTTTGCACAACGGGCAAGTCTGCTTCCAAACCGCCGATAGCATTCATCTCTTGCCGAATTATGTTTTCAATTTTGCGAATGACCTTGAGGCCCAAGGGCAAAATGCTGTAAATACCTGTGGATAGAGGCTTTATGTAACCGCCTCGCATCAAAAATACATGGCTAGGCAAAGACGCATCGCTTGGGATTTCGCGAAGCGTTGTGTAAAAGAAATTTGAGAGCTTCATTTTTCTTCGTTAATCACCACAGACAGTTTGTCTTGCTTGAATTTGTTCATAGCTATGGTGGTGGGCTTTTCTTCAAGCTGTATAAAGCCCTGATATGCCTGATTGTTTATAAATCTGGCTTCTTTGGACATCATAACCACAGCCTTAAAGGGAGAGCCGTCGCACTTTTTGCTGGCGTAAATATCGTCCAAGTAAACTTTTTGGTCTAGCATTGTGTACCTCTTTTTGGTGGGAAGGGTAATATAGAAAATATTTTTGTCGAAAAATTCTATATTCCCCATGCCGAAGAACCTATTTTGGAGATGCTAAATGGATAAAATACTAATCATCGGCGGTGTTGCCGGCGGCGCGACAGCGGC
>WRMM01000144.1 GCA_009777135.1 Candidatus Fibrimonadales bacterium | reverse complement strand
AATCGCCATCGTCTTCCTCAGCCTCAATATCCGCATCCATTTCTTCAACGGTTTTATAGCTCTTGACTTTTATCTTTCCAGCTATAATATCCTTAGCTTCCTGCAATGCCTCCAAAGTCTCAGCGTTGTATTCCGGCTCATCCTCAAAAGGAATAATAGTTATTTCTAGCTTACGCCCTACGTATTCTCTGGGGATAACGGTATTCAGCCTGCTAGCTTTCGGTATGCAGGTAGTGCGGTATGCTTGGGTAAAAGTGTTCATAAGCGTAAATATAGAAAATCCCAGCCACCATGCTTTGCGTTGCCCCTACCCTTTGTCTGAACCCCGATGGCCCCGATTATAGGATTTGCCCGATTTTCCGCAGAAAGTCCTCGCACAAGAAATCCATATTGCACAAGCAAACAAATGTGCACAATCAAACAAATGTGCATAATCGGGTCAATCGGTTAATCGGGGCTATCGGGGTTCTGACAAATGGCGTTGTACTTTACTATATTTGCTACAAGGAGATTTTTTTATGACTACAGCAGAAGAATTTGACAGAAGGATACAGCTTTTGTTTGAAAGTTTTGAACGTTTCAAAGCCGAAGACGAACGGCATTGGGCCGAGGAAAGGCAACGCAGAGCAGTGCGTGAAGCCGAGGAAAAGAAACGCACTGAAGAGTTTGACCGCAAAATGCGCGAAATCGGAGAAAGAATTGGAGGCATAGGCAATAACGTTGGCCACCACGCCGAGCAATTCTTCCAAAATGCGTTTCGGGAAAAACTGAAATTCGGCCATGTTAAATATGATGAAATGATTCCCAATCTAAAGTACAGAGGCAAAACAGATAAAGTGGAATTCGATATCGCTTTGGTTAATGGCGACAGCGTTGCATTGATAGAGGTGAAAAACAGGATACATCCAAGTGCAGTAAAGGAACTTGCGGAAGAGAAAATAGAGAAATTCAAAAAATATTTTCCTGAATTTCAAGGTTACGCAGCCTACCTTGGCATAGCGGGTTTTTCCTTTAGCGATGAAGTTGTTGACCGGGCAAGCACGTATGGTATTGGCATAATCGGGCAGAAAGGCGATTCCGTTGAATTGAAAGGAGAATTGAAAGCTTATTGAGCACAATCACAATACCCCCTACTCCCCATTCCCCACTCCCAAACATTGAGTTAATCATTGCTTAATTTACTATATTTCCGACCAGTGACTTATTTTCAGGAATTATATTTTCCTAGCGTTATTGCTAGGAACGGTATGGACCTGCCCCCCACAGCACAAGGGCATGGTGAGTGTTCCTAAAATTTTCTATATTTGTTCCTATGACGACTGCCACTATTGAGATAAAAAATGATATTGCATTTGGTCTTTTGCAATATTTGGAAAGCGTTAACATTCTTAGAGTGCTGAATAAAAGCAATGTAGCGGAAGAGAAAAAAACGCTTGGCGATTTTTTTGGGACATTGCCTGAAGAAACTTGCTTAAAATTAGAGGAACATGCCAAAAAAGCGAGAAGCGAATGGAACAGGATTTTTTAATCGACACTAATGTAATAATTGATATACTTAAGCCTTCAACGCCTAGCTCGGTAAAATCTAAACTAGCGGATATTCCTTTAGTGATATCTGCAGTTACATATATGGAAACTTTAGGTTGGCCAGATGCAACGGAACAGCAATTGAGTCCCATTAAGAAATTTATGAACAGTGCCAAAATTCTTTTTATAGATAAGTCTATAATGGAAACCACTGTAAAGATTAGGCAAAAGAAGAAGGTAGGTCTCGGTGATTCCATTATAGCAGCAACCGCGCAAGTTCATAATTTAGCTTTGATAACCAGAAATGTTGATGATTTCAAAAATATCGAAAACTTGAAAATTTGGAATCCATGGGAAACAGCGGACGAATCTGAGTCTCCAAAATGATGAAAATTTACTAAATTACCCCCAATGCTTCACTACGCTGAAACACATTTTAAATTCCCCATTTCAAGGCTCTACCGCAAAGAGCCTACCATTTTAATTGATGCGCCATTCCAAGTTTGCCCAAATCTACCTTGCCCTGCTTGGCTAATAATCAGAAAAGCGCATCGCTTTCCTGTTTATATAGAAGAAATTTACGGCGAATGGAAAAATGCAAAAGAAGACGCTATAAAATTCAAATTTCCAATTCAAAAAAAATTCGACAAACCCTTCCATTTTGAAGAGTTAAATTTTGAAAATCCACCGCTTTCTGGGTTGTGGATGCTGAAAGTCTTTATAAAATACGGGAAAAACAAAATCATAGAAAGATGGAACTATCCTTTTCTGCCGCCTAAGCCATTGATTATAAATTTTCTGAAAAAAAATCCGCCAAAACCAGAAGGCTGGCTTGCAGGCGAAACTCATTGCCATTCAAGCTACACCATGGATTCAATGGAATTTGGAGCGGCACCCTCAGTTTTGCAAAAAACCGCAAAAGCCATTGGCTTAGATTTTGTTTGCATAACAGACCATTCATACGATTTGCTCAGCGAGAAAAAATTCCAAAAAATGAGGAACGAGGCAGCGGAGTTGAATGAGGCAGAAATGCCCATATTGGTTGCAGGAGAAGAAATCTCATGCGGAAATGCAGATGAGCAAAATGTGCATTTATTGGCATTCTGCAATGAAAATTACGTGGAAGGCCATGGGGATGGAGGCCGCAGATGGTGGAATACAGACCCAGATTTGCCTATTTGCAAAGCCATTGAAAAAAGCGGAGTTTTCTGCTTTGCGGCGCACCCAAAATTGCAAATGCTCACTGCAGAAAAATTGCTGCTAAAAAGAGGGCATTGGAGCTACAAAGATTTAACGGAAAATAAAATCAGCGGCATTGAATTTTGGAATGGGTTTAGAGGGCGTGATTTTTACGAGGGACGCAAACTCTGGATTAAGTGCCTGCTATCAGGGCACAAACTTTTGCCGCTTGGCGGAAACGATGCGCACGGCGATTTGAACAGCTACACTGCCGTTAAAAAACCGTTTTGGAGCTTGAAGCACAATCAAGAACATGTTTTTGGGGTTGTGAGAACGGTAATTCCAAACACAGGCAAAACTCCTTTCAGCGAAATACCAGAAAACCTTTACATAACCGATGGTCCAGCGCTTTGGTTTGAAAAAAGCGAAGAAGGCAAATTTCTTTTGCATGCAAAAAGCACAGAAGATTTCGGCAAATTTTTGAGCATAGCTATTTTCAGGGGAAAAGACGGCATTGAAAAAAAAGAAGAAATGCAAATAAGCAATTCCCTGAATTTTGATTTTGAAATCCATTTAAACGACAGCCTTTACGTGAGAGCAGAATGCGAAACGAACTGCGGAAAATTCGCAATGACTTCTGCGATGTTTTTTGTTGAGCATGGTAAATGTGAACTTCTAGTTGAGAGTTGAGAGTTGAGAGGTTAGAGTTGGGAGTTGGGAGTTGAGAGTTGAGAGTTGAGAGGTTAGAGTTGGGAGTTGAGTTAAGTAAAATATGTGAGCAATCTGTAAAAAGCGGTTTGTTTTCGGCTTGTTGTGTTGGGGTTTCTCGAAATGGGGAAAGGGAAATTCTGGCGTTTAATTGCGAAGAGGATAGCATTTTTGATTGCGCTTCTTTGACAAAATCAATGCCTACCAGCTATCTTGCGTTGAGGGCAATAGAAAATAATTTGCTAAGTTTGGAAACTCCCGTTGCAGAAATTCTGGCAGATTTTCAAAACGGCGAGGCAAAAATTTTTCACCTGCTGACTCATTCTCTAGACTACCGCTTTCCAATGAGTTCCTTGAAAGATTTGCCACCTTTGGAAATTTGGAAGCGTATTTGCGCGCATAAATTTGAAATACCGCCGGGGCAATTATTCAGCTACGGAAATGCAAACAGCATTTTGCTTGGCAAAGTTTTGGAAAGCATTTACAAAATGCCATTGGACAAACTTGCAAAAGAAAAAGTTTTTGAACCGCTGAAAATGCAAAACACAGGCTGGCGACCGCTTGAATGGACCTCAGCAGACCGCATAATCCCCACAGAAATCTGCCCATGGCGAGGCAGAGAACTAAAAGGCGAAACCCACGATGAAAGCGCATGGAAGCTGGAACAAGAATTCAAAGCAGTAGGCTCCGCAGGCATTTTTAGCACAGCCGCAGATATTTTAACCTTTCTGGAACACATTCTAGAATCTAAATTCCTAATTGAAAAATTAACAAAAAACGCTTTAGAAAAATCGGGAAATTGCACTGCGCTTGGCTTTGAACTGAACAATCCAAAATTCATGGGCAAAATAGAAAGAGGCGAAGCTATTTTTGGAAAAACCGGCTTTACCGGCACCAGCTTTATTTGCAAACCAAAAGACAAACTATGCTTCGTTCTCCTCAGCAATTGCACCTATCCGCGCAGAAAACCAAACGCAAACAGAATCAATGAGTTCCGGGCAAGGGTAAATTATAGAATCTCTCATGCGAAATCTGGCTTTTGAAGGTCACGGAATCGCCAGTCTCGGGATTTTTCATGCCGTGAATGCCGTATTTCAGCTCATATTCTCTGCAAGGGATGCCGTTTTCCACATTTAAAGCAACATCATAGCGGTTTTGATACACAGCCTCTTTTGGATGATAGCTCTTAAAAGGCATGCCAGATTTAACAGAGTTCACATGCTGTTCCCATATAAAATAAGGGAAAGGTTCTTTTTCTTGCAAATAAACCGTATATTCAAAGCATCTTTGGCCATTTATATTCCTAAAACCCCTTGTTGCCACGGAATCTATTTCTGCATTTGGCAGCACAGGCAAGCGTCCCTGAGATTTAAGCATTTCCGTTATATTCCTGTTCAAGGGAACTTCGCCCAAAAGCAAGTGGGTTATTTCCCAGCGCCGTCTTTCTATGCGGTCTAAATCTATTTGGCGAGTCATTCGGCTTATTTGATTTTTCCATCTGTCTGGTATGGCAATTTTTGCAACCACGGCGGAATCAAAATCTTCGTAGCCTTTTATATCCATAACTCTAAAGCCTTGCGCAGAAAGTTTTAAATGCGGAGTTCGGTAAGCAAGCTCAGGCGGGTAAGACCTTTTCAAATAACCTTCCGAGGCATCGGAAATAAAAGTCCTTTCAAGGTGAAGCATTTCGCCATCTTGGCTATACTCATTTGTAAAATATATTCTAGTTCTGGTGCCAAGCTGCTCAACCTCTCCATCCATAGTGGCATAATGGCTCTGCGCCATAACCTCAACCTTAACAGGAGCGCTCAAATCATAGCTAACATGAAAGCTTTTCTCCCCAAAACAAGAAGCTAAAAAGAATGCTGCTATTACGCTAGCCACTCTCATCTAACCAGCTCCATCCTCTTTTCCGCTATAATTGAATCGCCAGCGGCGAATGCTATGCGGTAAGTGCCCGGAGTTGAGGTTCGCAAAATCTCTCTTGCGGTTAAAGGTTTAAAATCAGGGCCTTTTACAACGGCTTTGGCATCTTTGTCTCTAACAGATTGGGCACGCTTGAATAAAATGCGGTCTGTTTCACCTTGATAAATTCTCAGCTCAACCTCGGAAACTTTAAACGGCTTGTTCCCATTATCCAATTGGATAACTATCACATCATTCGCTTTGAACGCCGAAGTTGTATCCGTAGTAATTTTTGCAGAAGCATCCCATCCATGCCCCAAAATAACCAGAGGCTCATACTCCTCAGGCTTGCAGCCAATTAAAGCTGCGAAAATTGAAATGAAAAGTAAATAACGCATAACTTTAATTTAGAAATTTTTTCTTCCAATCAGCTAGCGTTCGCTGCGTTCTGGACGGGCGCTAGCAGCGGCGCGCGTGGCTGCAGTTTTGAATTCAGCATTTCGCCAAGC
>WRMM01000143.1 GCA_009777135.1 Candidatus Fibrimonadales bacterium | reverse complement strand
ATCAATTGAAAAATGACTTGAAAATAGGCTGTATTTTTTCAGAACCTAATGTTGCAATTCAAAAAATAGAAACGTTTAATGAATGTGATATTTGTAAAGTGTCACTAAGTGCTAGAATGTCAATTGTTGGAAATATATTTGCATTTCAAAATTTTGGTTTGATTTCGAACTGCATCTAATATATTGCCATATATTACAGGAGAATTTTCTGCTGAACATGAAAGAACTTCGCGCTAAAGTTATTCCATGGATGAATGAGCAAGGGAATTTTTGGAGCAATTACCAAAATTTGGATACGGGTTGGAATAATATTATGAGAACTTTAACAGACTTTCATCAAAGATCGGTGCTGATAAGCCTAATGCTCGAAACGCAGTCCGCATCTGTCAAGAGGTTCTATTATAAATATAATAAAAAATTTTGAAAATAGCAAGGTTTTTTGGGAAAAAAGTAAAAAAACGGAAAAATTGAATTTTCCGTTTTTTCCGTCTAAGGGTATATGAAAAGGCAGAAAAACAGTTATTAGCGTAAATGCTATAAAAAGCTTATACCCAAAAGATAAAAATAATGAATTATTAAATTGGCTTAAAAGCGATAAACTTGTTGCCTGGAAAAACGAAGAAAAAGCCTTGCGCTTTATCTCAACCCAATCGCCCTAAGGATTGTAAGCGGAAATAAAGAACAAGGCTCTACTCATAAATATAATAAAAAATTTTGAAAATAGCAAGGTTTTTTGGGAAAAAAGTTAAAAAAAACGGAAAAATTGCATTTTCCGTCTGATTTTATCCTGTTTTCTTCCTAAGGTTATATTAATGCTGATTAAGTAGCTTTGGGGTTGGGGTATAGAAAAAAATTACTATATTCTAACTTTTAATTAAGGGCATAAAATGGACCTTGAAACCCTTTGGAGAGAATATAAGGAACATGGCAGTTCAACGGCTCGCAATAAGCTGCTTGCCGAATATACGCCTTTGGTGCGCTATACGGCTCAGAGAATGGCTGTAGGTTTGCCAAAAAGCGTTCAGTTAAGCGATTTGGTGGGAACAGGCGTTCTTGGGCTGATAAAAGCAGTTGAATCTTTTGACACAGAAAGGGATGTGAAATTTGAAACTTATGCAACTCACAAAATAAGAGGCTCAATTTTAGATGCTCTAAGGGAGCAGGACTGGGTTCCACGTTTGGTAAGGCAAAAAGCTAAAATGGTAAAACATGCCTACGCCGAGCTTGAAAGAGAAATTGGGCGAACTCCATACGACAATGAAGTTGCGGAGCATTTGAATTTAAAGCTGGTGGAATTTGAAGAACTTTTAAGCGAGGTAGCTCCAACAACCATAGTTTCGCTGAACGAAATAATCACCAATAATTACGGCGAATCTTCGGATATAAGCTTGATAGACACTTTGGAAGACAATGAAGCTGAAAACCCTTTGGAAAGACTTGGCCTAGAAGAAACAAAGAAAGTTTTGGCAGAAGCCTTGCTTGCTTTGCCAGAAAATGAGCGACAGGTGATAGCTCTTTATCATTATGAAGAAATGACTTTAAAGGAGATTGGCGCGGCAATGGGTTTAACAGAGGGGCGTGTTTCGCAGATACATTCCAAAGCCATGTTAAAGCTCAAGGCTAAATTGTTGTTGAAAATGTAACCAGAGAGGTTTTTATGCTTCCTCCAATTCAAAATCAGGATGTGCTGCAGCGTTCCGAAACAATGTCGGGTTTGCGTTCGCAGGAGCAGGGAAAAGCTTTTGGCGATATAGCCAAGGCATTAGCCGAAATGCAGCGCATAGAAGACCTGAAAAACAACTCCGTTCAAAAAAACGAAGAAACCGAGGCTGTAAACCCAGATGGCGGCGGCAATCAACAGCAGCAGCAACAAGGCAAAAAAGAGCAAGAAGAAGAAAAGCCAGAAACCAACACTCCTGCGGGGCATCCGTTGAAGCTTGAGGGTGGGGATGTTATTGATTTGATGGCGTAATTCAGTTATTATTAAAGTTTCTTCCATTTTCTGCCGATATATCAAATATGGAAATGTCTATCGCAAAACTCGCAACAGCTCAAAAAGCAGCTGAAATAAATACCGCCGTTGGCGTGGCGGTACTGAAACAAGCTCAAGATGCCGCAGGCGCAGAAGCCTTGGCTCTCTTGCAGTCCATACCGCAAACCCCATCTTCATCTTCGTCCGCAGGCGGATTGGGAGACGTTGTGGATATAGCGGTTTAATTAAACTTCCCTTCTCCGCCCAGACACCCACTCATAAACCACCGGCACAACATAAATATTCAGCATAGTGGAAGAAAACAAGCCTCCCAGAATAACCATTGCCATGGGGCTTTGTATCTCGTTGCCGGGCTTCTCGCCTTGCAGCACCAGCGGAATGAGTGCCAGAGCCGTTGTGATTGCAGTCATCAAAATGGGATTCAGACGGTCAAGAGAGCCTTGCCTTATGGTCTCCCGCAGCGAAAGCTTTCCCTCTTGCTGAATATTCTGATACCGCGAAACGAGCAAAATGCCGTTGCGAGTGGCAATGCCGAACAAAGTGATAAAGCCGATAATCGAAGGGAGGCTCACAATATTGGAACCAAAAAATATCACCAGTATTCCGCCTATCAGAGCTAGGGGAAGGTTGAGCATTATAATTGCCGAGAGCGTGAAATTCTTGAACTCGCTGTACAGCAGCATAAAGATAATGCCTATTGCCAGCAACGAAACAATGAACAAAGTGCGAGAAGCATTTGCCGCGCTCTCGAACTGCCCGCCGTATTCAATGCGGTAGCCTTCGGGAAGTTTAATGTTCTGGCTTATGGCTCTCTGAATATCCTCCACAGCGCTTTTGAGATCGCGCCCCGAAACATTTGCGGAAACCACGATTTTACGCTGAACATTCTCGCGGCTTATGGAATTGGGACCGCCAACGGAAAGAATATCCGCAACCTCTTCCAAAGGAATTTTGCGCCCATTCCCCAAGTCAATCAAAGCGGAGCGAACTCCGTCAATGCTTTCCGTGTAATCCCTGTTCAGCCGCAAAATCAAATCAAAACTACGCTGCCCCTCGTAAATTTCAGCCAGCTTTTCTCCCGTAAAAGCAAGCTCTATAAACCTGCCGAATTCTTCTATGCTAATGCCGTATTGCGCCAGCATTCCCCTATTAGCTCTGATTTGCAGCTGGGGCGTTTCTGTTTGCTGCTCCACAGACACATCCGCCAAGCCGTCAATGCCCGCAATCGCATTTTGTATTTGGTTCCCAATCATAAACAAACTGCTCAAATCCGTCCCAAACAATTTAATCGCTATATTCGCCCTCGTCCCGGAAAGAATATGGTCAATGCGATGCCCAAGCGGCTGCCCAACGGTTACCGCCACCCCGGGAACGCCTGCGAGAGTGCGGCGAACATCCGCCAAAAATTCCTGCCTGCTCCGTTTGCCCAATTCAAAATTTACATCTATCTCCGCGCTGTTGGTAGCCTGCGAATGCTCATCCAGCTCGCCCCGCCCCGTGCGTCTTGCAGTGCTTGACACTTCGGGGATAGACAGCAGCTCGGTTTCCATCAAATTGCCCAAGCGGTTATTCTCGTCAAGCGACACGCCAGGCTTAGCCACCGCCGAAATAGTCAGCGAACCCTCGTTAAATTCAGGCAAAAAGCTTTGTCCCATTCTCAAAAAAACAACCACAGAAAATATGAACAATGCCGCAACGGAGTAAAGCATTTTTTTTCTATTGCCAAGCACCCAATCCAGAGAAACCTCGTAAACAGACAAAAGCTTGCGGCTAATCCAGCTATCCTTTTCATTCTTGCTCAAATGCTTTTCGCTTGTGAGCATCAGCCTGCACATCAACGGCGTAATAGTCATGGCTATAAGCGTTGACATAATGGAAGCCACAATAAAAGCCACGCCAAGCGGTTTCAGCATCCGCCCCTCCATCCCCGAAAGAAAAAACAGCGGAGTGAACGCAGCAATGATAATCAGCGTAGCTTTCAATATGGAAGCGCGAATTTCATACGAGGCATTGAATATAACATCAAAAGCAGGCAGCCGCTCTCCCCTTTCCTTGCGGTTGTTTTGCCGCAGCCGCTTGAACACATTCTCCACGCTTATAATAGCCTCATCCACGAGCGTTCCTATAGCAACGCACATTCCTCCGAGCGTCATGGTATTGATATTCATTCCCAGCAAATAAAGAACAATAACCGTTCCAACCAAAGACAGCGGAATAACCACAATCGAAATAATTGTAGTGCGGAAATTCCCCAAAAACAGAAAAAGAATTGCAATCACAAACACAGCCCCTTCCAGCAGAGCGTTCTTCACATTATTCACCGCAACCTCTATAAAATCTGCCTGTCGGAAAATCTTCGTATCCATCCGCACATCAGCAGGCAGCGATTTTTGAAGCTCCGCCAAATTCTGCTCAATCTTCTTGGTAACCTCAAGCGTATTTATATTCGGCTGCTTAGACACAGACAAAATAATTGCAGGCTTTGCGTTTTGCGAAGCATATCCCATTTTAATCGCACTGCCAATAACCACATCCGCAACATCGGAAACAACCACAGGCTTGCCGCTCACTGTTTTGACAAAAGTCGCCCCCAGCTCCTCCAAATCGTTAGTGCGAGCAATCCCACGCAAAGCATACTCATTGCCGTAATCCCTCAGCACTCCCCCCACGGAATTTATGCTCATAGTCCGCCCAACCTGTGCCAACTCGTTTATGCTAACTCCATAAATATTCATTTTCTGCGGGTCTGCAAGTATCTGGTATTGTTTGTAATCCCCGCCAATCACCGTAACCTGCGACGCTCCTCCAGTAGCGAGGATAGCTGGCTTCACCAGCCAATCCGCCAATGTTCTCAAATCCATAATAGAAGTGCTGTCCGCCTGCAGTCCCACAAACAGAATTTCCCCCATAACGCTTGACTGCGGAGCGAGAATCGGCGAAATACCGCTTGGCAGAATACCAGCAAGCGTAGCCATCTTCTCGCTAACAATCTGCCGCGCCTTGAAAATATCCGTTCCCCAGTCAAACTCAATCCACACAAACGAATACCCCTGCGAAGAATTTGACCGAACCCTCCTAACATCGGCAGCCCCATTAACCGCAGTCTCAATATGGAAAGTCACCAACCGCTCCACCTCCTCCGCCGACATACCCGAAGCATCGCTCATAACCACCACCGTAGGAGCAGTAAGGTCAGGAAACACATCCACATCCATTTTCTGAACAGAGTAAAGCCCGCCAGCAATCATCAAAACCGCAGCCAGCAAAACAAACATCCTATTGCCAAGCGAAAACCTTATAATTTTCTCAACCATAGCGTTAAATATAAACAAGCAATGTGTAGAAATTGTGTAGGCTGTCTGAATCAGAATTGGCCAGAATAAGTATACCCGCACATTTGGTAAAGCGTTTGTAGATGGGCTTCTTGAAACTTGCAGGAATTATATGAATTAACAGAATTGGATTTTGGGTATATTCTGTAAATTCTAAAAATTCTGGCCAATTCTGATTCTGACAGTTGTGAAAGTATGTTTTTTTGCGATTTTGGGGTATCAGAAGGTTCTGATAGTGTGTTTCTGTGCTGTTTGGGGGTGTCAGAAAGTTCTGATAGTATGTTTCTCTGCTGTTTGGGGGTATCAGAAGGTTCTGATAGTGTGTTTCTCTTCTGTTTGGGGGTGTCAGAAGGTTCTGATAGTATGTTTCTCTTCTGTTTGGGGGTGTCAGAAGGTTCTGGAAATCCTGTAAATTCTGAGAATGACCAGCCTGCGGCTGTTCGCCAGCGAATGTTAAGCGTGGGGGCGTCTGGTTCAGACAGTGGTTTACATTTTGCCGGGGGGGGG
>WRMM01000142.1 GCA_009777135.1 Candidatus Fibrimonadales bacterium | reverse complement strand
ATTTGGAATGGGTAGCAGACGCTGTTTTCGCAGATCCCAGCGAATATGAGGGCATAAAGCAGGAATGGGACGCCACGTTGAGGATTGCAAGCCCGAGAATAAAAATTGAGAATTGAGAATAAAATCTACATCAAGCTCAACAAACCGCATGGCTATGAATGCAGCCATAAGCCTACGAGCCATGAATCCGTATTTGCATTGTTCCCGCCAGAACTTGTAAAAAAAGGCTTGCAATGCGCAGGCCGCTTAGACCACGATACCACAGGCTTGCTTTTGCTTTCTAACGATGGGCAATTCATACACAATATAGAGCATCCCAAAAAAGGAATAGCAAAAACATACGTTGCAACGCTTGCCGAACCTTTGACCGAAGAAATGCAAAAAAAACTCTTGGCTGGCATTCAGCTTCGCAACGAAAGACGCCCCAGCGTAGCGCAGGAATTAAAGCTCATAGCCGATAATATAGCAGAAATCTCAATAAAAAGCGGGGTTTATCATCAAGTAAAGCGAATGTTCGCTGTGGTAGGCAATAAGGTTACCGCTTTGCACAGAAGCAAAGTAGGCGATTATGAGTTGGGGGAATTGAAAGCTGGGGAGTGGGAATATTTACTAAATTCCCCTTGTGTTTAAAAATTTTATTTGCCTTGAAGGCATAGATGGTTCGGGAAAAAGCACGCAGATTACGGCGCTGGAGAATTTGTTTAAAAGCAAAGGTTTTGAGGTTTTGAAAATAAGAGAACCAGGCGGAACGGAGATTTCTGAAAATGTGCGAGACATTTTGCTGAACCCTGCGCACAAAGGCAAAATGAACAATATCACCGAGCTGCTTTTATACAATGCAGCACGTTCGCAGCTGATACACGAGGTAATAAAGCCGGCTTTGGAAAAAGGCGTTGCAGTGCTTGCAGACCGCTTTGCTTACAGCACGCTTGCATATCAGGGTTATGGCAGAGGATTGGATATCGGCATGATAAAAAATCTGCTCAGCATAACTTGCGGAGATTATTTTCCGAACAAAACATTTATTTTGGATTTGCCGGTTTCGCTAAGCCGCAAAAGGCAGGCGGGCGATGGAGCCAGAAGCGGGCAAGACCGCATTGAACTGGAGAAAAATGAATTTTTTGAGCGGGTTGCTGAGGGCTACAGAACAATAGCAAAGGAAAATCCAGAAAGCTGCGTTTTACTTAACGCTGTTAGTCCGCAAGAGGATATTTTCAAGCTCCTTGTGTCCCATCTTGATGGGTCGCTTGTTCCATGTTCCTAGAGCAAACGCATCTAAATTTTGGCTATATACCTGATTTTTTGGCAAAATACGGTAAATATTCATTGCGATGTTGCAATTCGTTGCGAATGGGCGAAAGATTTTCGGGCGGAACCTTAATGGGGCGTGTCTGGCTTTTGTTTGCGGTGCTTGAATGGAGCTAGCCTCACGGCTAGCATTAGTTTGGGAAGCATTCCCGTCAGAGACGGAGTGCCTGTGCAGAATATCGTGGCGATTTTCTATATTCCGTTCTTATGCAAACAATACGGCAAGAAATTGTAATCTACAATGGAAAAAGCGGCGAAGTAAAGCTAAATGCCGATTTCCGCAATGAAACTGTTTGGGCAACTCATAAGCAAATTGCTGATATTTTTGGTATTGATCGATCCGGCATAACTAAACATATAAACAAAATTATATCTAATGGAGAAATAGACAAAAAAAGCAATGTGCAATTTTTGCACATTGCAAATTCCGATAAGCCTGTTGCATTTTACAGTTTGGATGTTATAGCAAGAATAAAGGCAAGTGGCAGCTTTCGTATAAAGAGGCGAGGAAATTGATTGATTCTATGAAGTTCGGCAAAGAAAGTTCTTTGTTCGGATTTGAAAAAGACGATTCATTCAAAGGTTCATTAGGAGCTATTTATCAAACTTTTGAGGGAAGAGAATTGTATCCAAGCATTCAAGATAAGGCTGCAAACTTGCTTTATTTGATTGTAAAAAATCATTCTTTTACTGATGGGAACAAGAGAATAGCGGCGGCATTGTTTGTGTATTTTTTAGACAAGAATAAGGCTTTGAGGAATAAAAAGGGGCAGTTATTGATAGACAACAATGCTTTGGCTGCAACTACATTGATGATTGCTTTAAGCAAACCGCAGGAAAAAGAAATAATGTGCAGTTTAGTGGTAAATTTTATATCTCAATATTAATTTAAAATATTAAAAAAAGCAAGCCCCTGTGGGGGCTTGCTTTTTGCGTTAGTTGCGTAGGCGTTGCGTTACCGCACCACCACACGCAATGTCTGTGCGTTGGTGCCAAACGTTGTTTTCACAATATACATACCCTTTGGCAAATGCCCAAACGATACGTTGTAAACTCCGCTGGCGTAATTCTGCTTGCTGACAAGCGTACCATTTAAATTGTAAACGGCAATGGTTGCATCTGTTGTTGCAGACAGGTTTATGCCGTTTTTGGTTTGTGCAACGTGGTTGCTGGTTGCAATTTGCGGCAGAAGGATTGGGGTGTTGCCTGCGGAACTGCTGGATGGCGTTATGATGCTACTACTGCTGCTACTCAACGCTACGCTTGACGATGATGGCGTTACGGAACTGCTGCTTGACGTTATGGTGCTACTGCTACTCAATGCTACACTCGAAGATGACGGCATTACGGAACTGCTACTTGGCGTTATGGCACTGCTGCTGCTTAACGCTATGCTCGACGATGACGGTGTTACGGAACTGCTGCTTGGGGTTATAGCACTGCTGCTGGATGATGCGGTTGAACTGCCGATTACTTCTAGAAACAGACTTGTGTTGTCGTAGCTAATGCTATAGTTTGTTGCGGTTAACAAACCGCTTAGGGTTATGGGGTAAATTCCTGCTGGGGAAGTGTCTTTAGTGTATGAGTGGTTAAAGTAGGTTGTTCCTGTGATAACCGCTTTAGTATCGCTACCTTCGAATCCATTGTATATAAGCATATCTTGGAAGTTCGGCAAGTTGTCTGAAATGTTTATTTTTATGCTTTTTGGTTCAAGCGTAACTGCAAGGGCTTTTCGTGTTATGTTTGCGGTTAAGCCTAAGGGCTGAGTTAGAACGTAGTTGTTTGCGTGTGTACCTGTTAATTTTACATCGGAAACTTGTATTCCATTTGCTGCATCTTTGTTCGCAAATGTGCCTGTGCCAATAAAAACGCTATTTCCCGCGACCACGCCATCCAATGTTCCTGTTATTGTTGCTGCCGTTGTGCCATCGTAGGTTTTGTTTTGTGCTTCGGCATAGGTTATGGTTATTGTTTTGGGAATGATATTGAAAGTTATGTTTTCTAATAAGGTGCTATAATCGCCCAGTCCTGTTATGGTTATTGTGCCATTGCCAGCGTTGGTGTTTTCGCCGTAGCTTAATTTGTAATCTATATCTTTGGTTAAAATTGTCGTTTCATTTAGTCTTATTGCTGGTTCGGGCGTTATTTGAGTTCCTGTGTAGGTTTGGTCGTGGATATATTCCGCTTCAACATCTCTGAGAGGAATGTAAGTTTTTAGATATGGATAACTAACATCTTCTTCAATGCCCCAAATACCTTTAAAGTCCCAATTAGCAAAGAATGCCTTTTTCTTCATATTTACATCAACAATTGCAGTGATTCCAGCCGCAGAGCCTTCACCTGCTGGTTGGTTTGCGCTTTCTGCCCTGTAATATACGGAAATATTTGTTCCATTTACATACCTGCCAAAAATACCGCCTACTATTTTGGTATCGGCGGTACCTATTGTTCCACTTGCGTAGCTGTTGCTGATAGATGTTGTGCCATTAGCATAACCAACCAAACCGCCAGAATAACTATTATCGTTAGCAGCGGTAGCTGAAACATTTCCGCTTGCATAGCTATTTCTGATAGAGGTTGTGTTTAATGCATCGCCTATCAAACCACCTGAACGACTATTATAAATATCGTTGCTACTATTAGATCTAGCTGTACTAGCGGAAATGTTTCCGCTTGCGTAGCTGTTGGAAATGGTAGCTGTACCAGAGCCTACTAAACCACCAGACCGACCAGACTCATTAGTAGCACTAGCCAAAACATTTCCGCTTGCGTAGCTGTTGGAAATGGTAGCCGTACCAGAGCCTGCTAAACCACCTGAAATACTATTATTCTTAGCGCTACTAGAAACATTTCCGTTTGTATAACTGTTGGAAATAATAACTGTGCTTACAAAACCTACCAAACCGCCAGAATAACTATTATAAGTATTACTGGAAGTATTATTGGCGGCAGTAGCAGAAATATCTCCGCTTGCATAGCTGCTTCTAATGGTGAGCTCCGCATTTGCTCTGCCAACCAAACCACCAGACGCAGAATAATGAAAATTACCACTAGCATTAAAAGCAGTAATATCAGCAGAAACCGCCGCTTTGACATAGCTGTTTGAAATTTCGAGCTCCGCATTTGCCCAGCCCACCAAACCGCCAGCATAAACGGAATGTTGGCTACTAGCATTTCCAGTAGAACGTGCTGCAATTATTGAGCCAGCTTGAACGCTGCAATTTTCTATCGGTTGCGTAGAATTATAATATGCAACCAAACCGCCAGCATAGTTAGTTCCCATTATAGCCGTTGTTCTAATTACCCCAGCAACAACATTCAAATTCTTTATCTGTCCGCCAATATCAACATAACCAAACAAGCCAGCATAATTTCCGCCACTTACCGATAACTCCGAAACAGTATAGCCCTGTCCGTCAAAAATTCCTTGAAAAGGACGAGTTTCGTCATTAGCTATTGGAATCCAATTTCCGCTCAAAACAATATCGCTCGTAAGCTTAATCGTTCTGCCGCTAAAAGAAACTGGCGTAGATTGATTAACCAAAACAGCGAGCGCTCGCAATTGTTCCGCTGAGGAAATCTCATAAATGGGAGCGTTTGGATCGTTGTACCAATCGTAGTTTGTTTGAGCAAACAAGAAGGCTGAGAGGAAAGCGAGGAGGAGAGAGAGTTTTTTCATTTGGGAACCTTTGGATGGATTGTTTCTGCTATATAACTTTTAATTTTCTCATCAGTTCTATTTATAATGGCATCAAGGTCGTTAAAATAATTAGGGTCTATATCTTTGACATTTTTAATATGTTCATTCGCCTTGTCATAGTTACCCATGCACCTATTTGCATCTGCGCAAGCGGCCAATATGTCAATTAAATTCGCTTGCAATTGGCAACACTTATTATAGCAATTCTCTGCCATCCAGAAATGCCATTCGGCTATACAATCTTTATTTTGGCTTTGCTTAATATATCCGATTTTATGATGAGCTATGCCGAAATTAGCGACAGCATTCAAATCGTTTATATTTTTGTTATAGCAAGATTTTTTTACATCATCGCATTTTTCTTCGGTTTGCAAATCCTGCCATAACTGCCTAAATTTCTTATTGTCAAATTTCATTTTCCACCTCCTCGCTCTCATCAATCTCTTCCTCTACTTCGCCGCCTTTCTTCCGCTTCTTTGGCGTGTATTTCTTAACAATAACATTAAGTGTTCTGATAAAAGCTTCATAAGCCGCCGCTCCTTCAACAATCACCAATGCGTTAATCCGCTCTGCGATTGTTCGATATACTTTGTCAAGTTCCACACGGGCAACTTTGAGCACAATATCCGTTTTCAACGCAGACTCGTCAAAGCGTTCCTTGACTAAATCACTGAAAGCGTTGTTTCTGGCCTTGAGTTCCGCCACCCACTGCTGTATGCCAACAACCGCCACATCACCAGCATACTTGCCTTCGAGTTCCTGCAAAATATTGTAGGTAGCCGAAGTCTGCTCGTTCAGCGGTTTTTTAGCAATGTTTCCGTAGG
>WRMM01000141.1 GCA_009777135.1 Candidatus Fibrimonadales bacterium | reverse complement strand
GCTTGCGCCGCCAGATAAAAAAGAATTATAAGAATAGCTTCCATGCCCTGTCCATGACCACAAAGTTTTGCAGCTTCTGCTATTGAGTGTGCCTACTCCCATTCCCGCAGCGATTCCCTTGGCTTGCGCAACGCTTTGGCTTGGCAATGGAACTCCTGCATGCGAATAGACTATCAACAATGAGCAATGAACAATGAAAATGCAAAATATAAAACTATTTTTTATGCTAATATATTTGCTCATTAATACCCAGCTTGTTCAAAGAGCTTGGCTACCGCCATGTTGTATTCATATACGGCAAAATAATAATCCTTTTTCATGAGCAGGTTCTTTTTATATGCGTTTGCCAAAAGCCCCGAAGCTTTGCCGGGATTTATATCGTATTGCAAAGCGGCTCCCTTCAGCATTCCTTCCGTTGCCCTAAGCGCGCTCCTTGCGCTTTCCAGTTTGCCCTTTGCAACCAAAAAATCTTCATACTTTTCTTCAATTTGCAATTCAATTCCTCTGTTTGCATAGCTTTCGGTTTGCCGCAAAATGCGATGCTCTATTCGAGCAATCTTATAGTTTTCCCACTGGCTCCAAAAATTCAGCTTGTACCTTACCCCTACTCCAAATGCTCCAGAAAGCTTGTTCACAGGGTCTTGAGCAAAAGCATTCTTTGAAAGCGAAGTGCGGTCTCCCGCCCATGACTTTGCGTATTCAAATTCTCCCACTATAATAAATTCCGGAGCAAGCCTTGCAGACGCCAATTCCATTAACATGCTAGTAGCTTCCAAGCCCGCATTCAAACGACGTATATCAGGATGGTTAGTATATGCCCATCTTTTCAACGAATCCAGCTCCGGCACAAAATCGCTCACTGCAACGAGCATGCTGTCGGCAGGTCGAAACGAAACGGAATCTGGCAACCCAAGAATGAATTTTGAAATTAGCTGTATTTTTTTTAAACCTGCATTTGCATCTAAAACTGCCTTGTCTATTTCAAAGAAACCAGCTTTCAATTCAAGCAAATCCATCTGCGAAACGCCTTCGTCGCCATCGTCAAGAGCTTCTTCCATCTGGTCTGCGGCTTTGCTCATTTGCTTGTGGCCGTCTCGCGCAAGCCCGTCCATTTCCATTGCCAGTAAATAGCCATAGTAATAACTCAAAAAATCCGTTTTCAAAGAAAGACCTTTTCCCTCAAGGTCCATTTTTGTTTGCTGCAAATCTGCCCTAGCCGCTTTTAATCCCATCTGCAACTGCCCAAAATTTAAAGGCTGGGCAGCCTGCACTCTAGTTCCAAAGTAAGGTCCCATTTTGGTAAAATCCCAAGATCTAATAGTCTCGTTTTGATAACCTATCTCATTTTTTAAACCTGGAACCACTCCTGTTAGCATATAAAGCTCAAATTTTGGGAGCAAAGCTCCAGCCTTAATCTGTTCAATTTTCCCCTCTTTTATTAAAATAGCCATTTGCTTTTCTTTAAATCTAGGCTCGTTTTTCAGTGCTGTTTCAACAAACTCATCTCTGCCCATGCGAACAACTTCGCCTTGGCTAGCAAAAGAAACGGAAACAAAAATTGCCAAAATTAAAATAAAATTCACAGAGGTAATATAGTAAACGCAATTTTTTTCTACATTATGCAATATATGCCAAAAGAATATGTAAAAAGCAACCGCAAGAGCCTGGATATGGAGCAGCTGCAAGATTTGCGCTTTCCAATGATTATGGTGCTGGGTTCGTCAATGGTAACCATAAGAGACATGCTCAACTGGCGAAAAGGCTCGGTAATAGAGCTAGACAGGGTGGCTGGCGAAAACGTTGATTTGGAAATCAACGGCAAAATCATGGCAAAGGGCGAAGTTGTGGTTATGAACAATCATTTGGGGTTCAGACTAGTTACGCTTTTAAGCCCTGAAGAAAGGCTAAAGAGCTTGTAATGAGCAAACTTCTAAAATCCAAGTGGCACGCTCCGCCACCATTAGTTCATGTTTTGGTTTGGTTTTGCATTTACATTATTCCAATGTTTTTTATACTATCCTCTGGCGAAAATCTCTGGAAAATTCGCTATTGGACAAGCGCTCCGTTCTTTATCTTTGTGCTGGCTTTTTATGCAAATTACTCTTTTTTAATACCAAAACTTCTTTTCAAAAAACGGATAGTCATTTTCACAATCGCAAATTTGCTTTTATTTTTGATTTTTCATTTTTTGTTGACTTTTTGGAGAGAACATGCCATAGATGCTGGCATTCTAAACATACCATTGGAATATGAACCGCCATACCATATACAATTATTCAAGTTCTTTGGCAGCATGATATTCGTTATTGGCGTTGCAGTGTCAATTCGTTCAACTGCAATGTGGTTTCATTCCAGAGACGCAATGCAAAAGCTGGAACTTGAAAATGTGCGTTCTGAATTATCGTTTTTAAAAATGCAAATATCGCCGCATTTTTTGTTCAACACGCTTAACAATATCTTAGCTCTTATAGACGAAAACAAGGAACTGGCAAAAGAATCCGTTCAGCAGCTTTCAAAGCTGCTCCGCTCGGTAATCTACGATGCGGAAGCAGACTCGGTTACAATAAAGCAAGAAGCAGAATTTTTAATCAATTATTCAAATTTAATGAGGCTTCGCCATGGACCGGAGCTTAAATTTAATCTGGAAACGGATTTAAGCGAACCAGAAGCCCCCATAGCTCCGCTCCTACTGATACCTATGCTGGAAAATATTTTTAAGCATGGCATAGGCTCATTGGCAGAAGATAGCTCCATAGACATAAAGATAAGCTCCAAAACGGGGAAAATTATTTTTGAAAGCGAAAATACATATTTCCCAAAAACTCACCAAGACAAAAGCGGAAGCGGCATAGGCATTGCCAATATGCAAAAAAGACTGGATTTGCTCTACGAAAAACGCTATCTTTACGATTGCAAAATTGCCGGCGGCAAATACATAACAAAGCTAGAATTAAAGTATGAGCTTAATTGAAATTCGCAAGGCTAAAGAGCATAATCTTAAAAGCATAGATATAGATTTGCCGCGCGATTCTTTTGTGGTTGTCACGGGCGTTAGCGGTTCGGGAAAAAGCAGCTTGGCTTTTGACACTATTTTTCAAGAAGGCCAGCGCAGATACATAGAATCTCTTTCTGCTTATGCAAGGCAGTTTATAGGCACAATGAAACGCCCCGACGCAGAAAGCATAAAAGGCATTTCTCCCACAATTTCCATAGACCAAAAAACCATAAACCGCAACCCTCGCTCAACAGTAGGAACCGCAGTGGAAATTTTTGACCACTACCGCTTGCTGTTCGCCAGATTAGGCATTCCGCACTGCCCAAAATGCGGCAAAGAAATCAAAGCCCAAACCGTAGAGCAAATAGCAGACACCATCTTTTTAGAAAGAACGGGACAGCAGGCAATAATTATGGCTCCCATTGTAAGAGAACGCAAGGGCGAATACAGAAAAGAAATAGCAGAACTGAGAGAAAGAGGATTTGCAAAAGCAAGGATTGATGGGGTGGTGTATAATTTAATTGAGAATATTCCAGAGCTGGCACGCTATGAGAAGCATTCGATAGATGTGGTTATAGATAGAATAAAAATTGAGCCGAAAAATAGAACCCGATTAATGGAAGCGTTGGAGCAAGCATTAAAAATAAGCAAAGACAAATTAGTATCGTTTATGTTTGAAAGCTACTTTGTAATGAGCGCAAATTTGGCTTGCGCAAAATGCGGAGTTTCTTTGCCAGAAATTGAGCCGCGGCTTTTTTCTTTTAACGATAAGCAAGGGCAATGCCCTGTCTGCAAAGGTTTGGGCAAAAACTATCAAATAGAAGCTTCAAAACTTATAAACCCAGAACTGTCAATAGAAGGCGGAGCTATCTTGGCAAGCACAGCGGAAGGCAGGCTGATTTTCAGCAATCACGGCATGGCAGAATACAGAGCGATAGCAAAAGAAATGAAATTTTCCCTGAAAACCCCTTGGAAAAACTTGCCTAAAAAAGCGCAGAACGCAATATTGGAAAGCATAATTCCAATTCTCCAAGGGCTTTGGAACCAGTGGCATATTCATTTATTGCAAAAATACATGCTAATTGAGCCTTGCAAAGAATGCAACGGCGAGCGAATTTGCGCAACGGCGAGGGCTATGAGGTTTCATGGCAAAGGGATTAGCAAAATATCCGCTCTTTCTGTGGATGAAAGCATCAAATTTTTTGATGAATTGAAGCTGAGCGAAAAAGAAGCGCGGGTTGGTCGGGAAATTTTCAGGGAAATAAAGGGACGGCTTGGCTTTTTGCAAAAGGTTGGGCTTGGATATTTAACGCTTGACAGACGCTCCGCTACTTTGAGCGGCGGCGAGGCGCAACGCATTCGCTTGGCTGGGCATATTGGCGCAGGATTGCAGGGCGTTCTCTACATTTTGGACGAGCCTAGCATAGGGCTTCATGCAAAAGACAATGAGCAGCTTTTAGACATTCTGGAAAAATTGAAAACGCAGGGCAACAGCCTTATTGTGGTTGAGCACGACGAAGAAACCATACGCCGAGCGGACTGCATCGCAGACATTGGTCCTGGCGCAGGCAGCGAAGGCGGACTGGTGGTGGCTTTGGGCAAAATGGAAGAACTTAAAAAAAATCCAAATTCCATAACAGGGGCTTATTTGAGCGGAAAAAGAAAAATTGAAATTCCAAAAAAACGCCGCGCAGTAGAGAAAAATTCGCCTAAAATCCGCATAGTCGGGGCGAAAGCCAATAATTTGAAAAACATAAATGTTGCAATCCCCGTTGGCGTTTTCACAGCGGTAACCGGAGTTAGCGGTTCTGGCAAAAGCTCTTTGGTAAATCATATTCTAAAAAAAGCGCTTGCAAAAAAACTTCATGGCGCAAGCGAAGAGCCAGGAAAGCACAAAGCCATAGAGGGGCTTGAAAACATAGACAAGGTTATAGAAATAGACCAAAGCCCGATAGGAAGAACTCCTCGCTCAAATCCAGCTACTTATACAAGAATTTACGATGATATAAGAAATTTATTCGCAAGCCTTACCGAGAGCAAAATTAATGGCTTTACAAAAAGCCGATTCAGTTTTAATGTGCATGGCGGTCGGTGCGAAAAATGCTGCGGAGCAGGAATTATAGAAATTGAAATGCAAATTTTGCCGAACGTGCAAATAACCTGCGAAGAGTGCGGCGGCAAACGCTTTAACGAAGAAACTCTTGCCATTTTTTTAAAAGGCAAAAATATATACGATGTTCTGGAGCTAAGCATAAACGAGGCGTTAGATTTTTTCCAGAATTTTCCGAAAATTGCAAAACCTTTAGCCGTTCTGCAAGAAATAGGGCTTGGATATGTAAAGCTTGGGCAGCCGAGCACCACGCTTAGCGGGGGCGGGGCGCAGAGAATGAAAATCTCAACCGAGCTTCGCAGGCCAGGCACAGGCAAAACTCTTTACCTGCTAGACGAGCCAACAACAGGTCTTCACTTTGAGGATATCCGCCGTTTGCTGGAGTGTTTGCAAAAACTGGTTGACAAGGGAAATTCAATGGTGGTTATTGAGCATAACCTTGATGTAATCAAGTGCGCAGACTGGGTGATAGACTTAGGTCCCGAGGCAGGCGAAAATGGGGGGTATTTGGTGGCAGAAGGAACTCCGGAGCAGATTGCAAAGAGCAAAAAATCACACACAGGCAAGTTTTTGGCTAAGATGATAATTTAGGATTATGGGAATCAAGATTACGCCTATGAGGCTCGGAATTTTCTAAATTACTATTCACCAGCGGGAGTAGCTCAGCTGGTAGAGCGCTAGCTTCCCAAGCTAACGGTCGCGGGTCCGAATCCCGTCTCCCGCTTAACATTTTTTTAGGAGAGCAGATAT
>WRMM01000140.1 GCA_009777135.1 Candidatus Fibrimonadales bacterium | reverse complement strand
TGACAAGGTTATAGAAATTGACTTGAGCGCGCTAAAGCCTCATTACAATGGGCCTTTTAGCCCGGATCGTTCTTTTGCCATTAGCGAAATGGAAAAATCGCTTGAAGAGTTTGGGAGCGTTCCGGAAGTGAGCGCCGCTCTGATAGGCAGCTGCACAAATTCAAGCTACGAAGATCTTTCCAGAGCGGCTTTTATTGTTCGCGATGCTCATGCAAAAGGCTTAAAGCCCAAAGCGCCGCTTTACATAAATCCTGGTTCCGAAGCGGTGAGAGCAACGGCGGAGCGAGATGGAATTCTGCGTTCGTTTACGGATTTTGGCGCAACGGTGCTTGCAAATGCTTGCGGTCCGTGCATTGGAATGTGGGCAAGAGAAGGTGCGCAAAAGGGTGAAAAAAACAGCATTGTTCACTCTTTCAATCGCAATTTCTCTGGCAGGGCAGATGGCAATGAGCAAACTCACGCATTTGTGTCTAGCCCGGAAATGGCGGTTATAGCTTCGCTTTCAGGCTCTTTGCTCTTTAATCCAGAAACTGATTTTTTGGTAAATGATGCAGGCGAAAAGCAAAAACTGACTTATCCTTGGGGCGATAAGCTGCCGGTAAATGGCTTTGTTTCAAATTTGGATGTTGTAAAAGTTTCTGATGGCGACAGCTCCGCAGAAATCGCAATAGCTCCGGAAAGCAGCAGGCTTCAAAAACTGGAGCCTTTTGCGCCATGGAGCGGAAGAGATATTTTGAATGCGAGGCTTTTGATAAAGGTAAAGGGAAAGTGCACCACCGACCACATTTCAAAAGCCGGCGAATGGCTTAAATACCGCGGGCATTTGGAAAATATTTCCGGCAATCTTTTGATAGGGGCTGTGAATGCGTTTAACGGCAAAAAAAACAAAGTGTTTTTTCAGCCGGGTGGCAATGAAATGGCCGTTCCTGATGCGGCAAAAGCGTATAAAGCAGCAAAAGTTCCGAGCGTTGTGATAGGAGATGAAAATTACGGCGAGGGTTCAAGCCGCGAGCATGCCGCTATGGAACCGCGTTTTTTGGGAGTTGCGGCGGTTATAGCGAAAAGCTTTGCCCGTATTCACGAAACTAATCTTAAAAAGCAGGGAATGCTTGCGCTTACTTTTGCAAACAAGAACGACTACGATAAAATTCAAGAAAGCGATACCTTAGCAATTCTTGGGCTTTCCAATTTTAAGCCGGGCAGTTCGTTTACGCTTCTTTTGCACCATGCAGACGGAGCGCAAGAAGAAATTATTTTGAACCACACCTACAATGCAACGCAGTGGGAATGGTTTAAAGCGGGCAGTGCATTGAATGCATTGAACAAAGATGTCTAATTTTAACTTAAAGGCTTCTAAATATGATTCAGCTTCTGCTTCGCAGGCAGAGCTTGCCGAGTGTTTGTTTGGGCTATCTCTGGATTATTTGCCAGATGTGCCGCCTGTATTGCTGGATCTTGGCTGCGGAACGGGGCATTTGAGCCTTGATTTGGCAAACCTTTTTCCAAAAAAATTAGATTGCTTGGATATTTCAAAAGAGATGCTGGAAATTTGCAAAAAGAAATTGCAGGCACATTTTTCAAATGTAAAATGGCGGCTTTTTGAAAACGATGCAGAAAATTTTGAACCTGATATAAAATACGATGCCATTTATTGCAGTTCTGCAATTCAGTGGTTTAACGATATTCCTTCATTTTTGGCAAAGGCAAAAAAATGGCTGAATCCAAATGGGATTTTGTGCATTGGCGCTTTAGGCGAAAAAACTCTTTGCGAACTGCGCAGCGCATATATTGAAGCAACAGGCCGCAAATTGGAAACAGAGGCAAAGTTTTTTTCTGCGGATAAATTAATTGCAATGCACAAAAAAGCTGGTTTTGAACTTCAAGATTCTGCGGAGTGCATCTACACCCAAGGTTTTGCAAATTCCGTTGCCGCATTGAAAACGCTTGGAAATATGGGCGTAACCAGCACAGGCAAAAAATCTCTGAACCGAGTTGAAGCTCAGAAGCTGAAAGATGCCTTGCTGAAAACCAAAAATGAAAATTTCGCTGTGAATTTCTCTTGGGAATTGATAGCTATGATATTTGCTTCTATTTAAATTGCAATTTTGCAATTGGATTGCAGGATTGAATTACTATATTAATTTTATGCGTTTTTCCGTGTTTTTTGCCTTTCTCGGTTTTTTAGCTGCTTTATCTTTTGGCCAGCAAGAAGCCGCGCTTGGCAACTCTCAGGATACTTCTTCCGCAAATCAAGCCGTTTTTGCCGATGTTACCATTTTTTCGCAAATGCCCCTTGGCAGCGTTTACATTCTATGGGCTAATTTTGACCTCATAAACGAAGAAGTAAAAAGGCAAATCACAAGCCGCAGCTTTGTTTTAGAGCCATTTTTCATGCAAAACATAGACAGAGAGCAATTTGAGCAAAATCAAGTTCTGCATATATTTAATGAGCAAAAAAAAGCATTTTTCAAACTATTCCCAGACGAAGACGACGACTAAACCCCATACATCGCTCTGGTATTTTCTCTTACCGCTTTAAATACATCCTCAATTGAAATGTTCTTTACATTTGCCAGCACTTGAGCAATGTTTGGAATCATGGCCGGGGTGCAGGTTTTGCCCCTGAAAGGCACAGGAGCAAGGTAGGGAGCATCAGTTTCCAGCAAGATTTTGTTTAAAGGAATTTCTGCGGCAATTTCTCTGATTGTTGCGGTTTTGTTAAAGGTCAGCGCGCCAGTGACGCCAAAAAAATAATTCCCCTTTAGCGATAAAATTTTTTGCATAAAATCCATAGTTCCGGTATAGCAGTGAATATGCACCCTGATATTTTCGCTGTCTATTTTCTGCAAAATTTCAAAAGCATCATCTTCTGCCTCCCGCATGTGAAGCACAAGGGGCAAACCTGTTTTCAACCCAATTTCCAGCTGCCTCAAAAATACTTTTTTCTGCAAATCCGCATTAAAGCCTTCGTAATGGTAATCAAGCCCTATTTCGCCAAAAGCAACCACGCCCGGAAGCTTCAGGTTTTCCAAAATCTCCGCTTCTGCCTGCTCGCTGTAATTTTTTGCCTCCAATGGATGAACGCCAAAAGCCCCGTAAATTTTAACCCCATTTATAGCCTTTTTCAGCAATAATTCCCTGCTCCAGCTAAAATCCGCAGGATGGCAGGCAACATGAACAATAGCCTCAGGTGCAGGCTCCATTTGCTCAAAAAAAGGCTCCAGCGATTCGCCCGTTCGGTCTAAAATCATGTTTATATGGCAGTGCGTGTCTATGAAATGATGCATTGTTTTTACTTTTTCTTTGATTTCTTTGATTTTTTGGATTTGCTCTTTTTGTTCTTTTCTTTAGCCTTGCGGCTTTTTTCAGCAGAACGAAAATCCCAAGGAGAAATTGGGTTGTTATCCGCCCAAAGGCCTAGCTTTCTAGCTTTTGCCTCCGCCTCGGCTTCTTCAAAATCAACGCGTTTCTTGCTGTATCTCTTATACCACCAAGCATTGCCGTTCTTAATCATCCAAAGAGAAATATTCAAGGAATCCCCCAGCCAAGGCTCCCCTACCGTTCTTCCATAAACATCTTTATTTTGAATGCGTATGCGAACTTGCCTGCCGTCTATAAGCCCTCTCAAGGCTTTTCCCGACTCTTGCCCATAAGGTTGGTTTGATTCTGGCGCATCTATCCCAAATACCCTGATTTTTATTATTTGCCCGTTTTGATTTAATTTAAAAGTATCACCATCGTAAACATCCAAAGCAATGCCTTCAACCCAAGCTTCTGCCGCAAAAGAGAGAGAAGCGGCAATAAGGAAAAACGCTAGATTACGCATAAACCGGCTTAATAAAGGCGTTTTTTATGCTGTTCGGCAATTTCTTTCAATAATTTGCGACGTGCTGATGTGTTGATGCGTTTCTTCTTTTCAGAAGGTTTTTCAAAGCGCTGGCGCTGTTTCACATCGGAAATGATGCCATTTTTTTCACAAGATTTTGTGAATCTCTTTAAAGCCTTTTCAAAAGATTCGTTCGGCTTTACAATTACTCCTATCACTGGTGTCCTCTGGTTAAAAAGTCTGCCTAAAATATAGAAATTTTTAAGTCCTTTGTCAAGTTTTTGTAAAAGAAATGAATTTTTCTCCCTTGACAACGTGTAAAAAAATTACTATATTTAACCCTAAATTGGAGAGTTCTATGAGCCGTATATGTGAAGTTACTGGAAAAAAAGGCATGGTTGGAAATCGCGTGTCCCATTCTAACCGTAAAAAGAAGGTTAGGCTGCTGCCTAATCTGCACTCAAAGAATTTCTTTATTCCTGAAGAAAATCGCTGGGTTCACCTTCGCGTTAGCTCTCAAGGGCTTAGAACCATAGATAAAAAGGGAATACGCGCTGTTGCAGCAGAGCTTGGCATTTAATTTTGCAAGTTTTTTTGAATATCTAAAGGCGTTGCTCTCCAAAGGAACGTTTGGATTTTCGGATATTAATTATCCGCAAACGGTTCAGTCTTTTATTTTAGCGGCATTTCCCCATTCATTTTACAAATTTTTGCTGGTTTTGGCGATTTTTCTCTGTTCGCTTGGCATTTATTTATTTATTTTGAATGTAAAAAAGGAAATGGATAGCGATTTTAGCCAGCTGTCTTTGCTTTTGCGCATGGATAAACGCAATATTTTAAAACAGGCGCGGCTTGCCGCATTGCCCAAACAAGCTCTGTTTTGGAGCTTTCTTGCGCCGGTTATTCTTGTTGTTTTGCTGATTATCGAGGCTAAATTTAAGTTTCCAGGGCTTGGAAGCACCATAAAAACAGCCTTTGATAAAGGAGACATCCCTATATTTTACGGTAGCTGCATTTCTGCGTTTTTATTTGTTTTAGCTGCAAGTTTGTTTTTTTTAGCTCTTAGAACCATATTGCAGCGTAAATAAAATGCTTATTTCTTGGATAGACTTTTCAATTGCAGATTATATAAAGCCATTTTCCCTAAGCCTGGAACAAAATGATTTTCTGTTTTTAGCGGGTGAAACCTGCAGCAGCAAGCTCTTTTTGGCTCTTGCAGGATTTTTGCCAGAAGAATGCAACTTTACGGACGCTCTTAGAATTGAAGGGCAAAAAATGAGGAGCAATGAAACTTTCAAATCCGTGCTATTGCCTAAAAACGCTGTGGAATCATTGCCGCCGCATAGAACAATAGGGCAATTTGCGCTTGATTTATCGCCCGATTTTACAAAAAAGAAACTTGTGAATCACGCTGCTGCGCATGGCATAGATAAACAAACTCTTTACAGCAGGCCGGCTAAAATTTCCGAACCGATTTTGCAAAAAATTTCGCTTTGGCTTTGCTCACTCAATCCGAGCGCAATGGTTTTTATTGAAGAACCGGAAAACGGATTTTTTGAAGAAATTCGCCCTTTTGATTTTTTGCAGAGTTTGCTGAAAAAAGGGATAACCAAAAGCATAGTTTATTTAACGGATAAAAAAGAAGTCATTTTTCAAAAAGCAAAAATAATGCAGTTTTGCAGGGCGCGCATTGCCGTTTTTTGCGCAGACCGGCTTGTTGAAGAAGGCGAAGCTGTTAAAATATTGGAAAATCCAATTCATCCATATACGCAAGACTGGCTGAAATACGGCTCAACTTTGCAGCTCAAAAACGGAGCCTTATGGCATTACTGCAAACAAAGCTGTTCTGAACAGCATAATTGCTCGGCAAAGCAAAGCTTGTCTTATATCTCATGGGATTGCGGACCTGCAGGCTTGCACAAGGTTATATGCCGGGGATTTATTTAGTAAAATGCTGATTTACTCCGCTGGGGACAAGGAACATGGGACAAGCGATATGCAAAGCAGCATTGGCTGGGACATGATTTTTAATAAAATGGCTTTTTTTGCTT
>WRMM01000139.1 GCA_009777135.1 Candidatus Fibrimonadales bacterium | reverse complement strand
AACGTCCCTCGCCATCATCTGCGTTTGGCGGAACTATTTCTGTCCAATGGTAAGCACCGGGAGCACCGGCATCGCCGCCAGATACGCCATCTTCGTAAATGGTATTTAGCTGCACAAAACCGTACACGGAGATTTTCATTTCGTTAGCAGAAATAATAGAACCGCTTGCTAACAGAGCGGCAAGAGACAACTGAATTTTATTCATAAAATCCTCTGGTTGAGTTTAATCGTAAGCAAATTTAAAAAAGGCTTGTTAAACTACTATTAGGGATTAAATAAAAGGCGGTTAAAAAAATGTTAAGAAAATATTAAGCTTAATTAGTCTTTAGCCATTTGCACCTTCGCCCAAGTATCTTTCAACCCAACGATACGGTTAAACACGGGTTTTTGCGGAGCGGAATCCTTGGAGTCTGCGCAAAAATAACCATGCCTCAAAAACTGAAACCTGTCATAAGGCTTGGCATCGGCAAGCATCGGCTCCGCCTTCGCTTGCTTTATTGCCATGGAATTTTTGTCCACATAGTCCATAAAACTTTTGCCTTCCGGGATTTCGGCGGGGTTTTCCAAGGTAAAGAGATTTTCAAAAAGACGAACCTCAATATCAGCGGCTGTTTTGCAATTAACCCAGTGCAAAGTTCCGCGCACCTTGCGAGCATCCGGGGTTTCACCGCCTCTGCTCTCCGGATCGTAAACGCAATGCAGCTCTGCAACTTCACCGTCTTTCTTTATAACTTCTTTGCATGTTATATAATATGCGCCCTTCAAGCGAACCTCTGAGCCAGGCGAAAGCCTAAAATATTTTTTCGGAGGGTTTTCCATAAAATCTTCGCGTTCAATGTAAATTTCCCTGCCAAAAACAACTTTGCGATTTCCCTGTTCTGGATTTTCCGGATTGTTCTCTATTTCCAGAATATCCTCTTTGCCCTCTTCCCAATTTTCAATTACAATTTTTATTGGGTCTAAAACCACCATTGCTCTTTGAACGCTTTTGTTCAATTCTTCTCTTATGCAAAAATAAAGAAACTGAATATCAATAATGCTATCTGCTTTTGCAACGCCTATCCGCTCCGCAAATTCACGCAGCGAACTCGGCGTGTAGCCTCTTCGCCTAAGGCCGCTTATTGTTGGGATTCTTGGATCGTCCCAGCCAAGAACATGGTTGTTTTCCACAAGCTCGCGCAAAAGCCTTTTGCTCATAACCGTATATGTGAGATTAAGGCGGGCAAATTCAATTTGCCTGGGCAAAGCAGCTGGCATTTTTTGGCTTGGAGCGTAAGAACCGCTGTCTATAAGAGCCTTGATTTCGTTCAGCACCCATTCATAAAGAGGGCGGTGGTCTTCAAATTCCAATGTGCAAATGCTATGCGTTACGCCCTCTATCCAGTCGCCAATGGGGTGAGCATAATCATACATGGGGTAAATAACCCACTTGTTTCCTGTGCGGTGATGCGTTTCTTTTTTAATGCGGTAAATAGCCGGGTCGCGCATATTCATGTTCGGGCTTGCCATGTCTATTTTAGCGCGCAAAAATGCTTCGCCTTCCTCAATTTCGCCTGCCCGCATTTTGCGGAAAATCTCAAGGCTTTCTTGCGCAAGACGATCGCGCCAAGGGCTGTTTTTGCCTGGTTTTGTAAGAGTGCCTCTATGCTCTCCCACTTCATCGCCTTTCAGGTGGCAAACATAAGCCTTTCCAGCAGAAATAAGCTGCTCGGCAAATTCATAGCACAATTCGTAATAATCGCTGGCATAATATTCGCGCTCTTCCCAGTCAAAGCCAAGCCACTTAACATCTTCTTTTATGCTATCCACATATTCAACATCTTCTTTAGCGGGATTGGTATCATCAAAGCGAAGGTTGCAAAGCCCTTTGAACTTTATAGCTGTTCCAAAATTTATGCAAATGCTTTTTGCATGCCCAATATGCAAATATCCATTTGGCTCTGGCGGAAAGCGGGTATGCGCTTTGCTATACCGCCCGCTTTGCAAATCTTCAACTATAAAGTCTTGAATAAAATTAGAGGGTTCCATTGGGGGGTAATATAGTAAACATTGTCAATACCTAATTAAACCCATTCTGCGCAGCTACTATGCCCTTTGTCAAATAAACCTCGCAAAGGCTTTTAACTTTGCTAATTGCCTCTTCGCAGAGCGGTCTGTCTTCTTTGCTTATAGGAGACAAAACCCAGTTTACCAAATCCCATTGCTCAGGAACCAAACCTGCCCCAATGCGGACTCTTGCAAAATTCTGCCCGATATGCTCAATTATGCTCTTTAACCCGTTCTGCCCGCCTGCGCTGCCATTTGGCCTTATGCGCATTTTTCCGCAGGCAAGATTAACATCATCGCTGAACACAAGCAAATTTTCTGGCTTGACTTTGTAAAAAGCCATCAGCGCCTGAACGCTCTCTCCGCTCAAATTCATATAAGTTTGAGGCTTTGCAAGCAAAACATCTTTGCCGGCGATATGCGTTTTTTGAGTTACCGCTCTGCACTCGCTTTTCCAAATAGAACTTTCCGCAATACTATCTATTGCCATAAATCCCAAATTATGCCTAGTGCCAGCATACTTTTGCCCCGGATTGCCTAGACCGATTAATATGTGCATACTCATGCGTTAGTGGTTGGCAAATTTCTTTGGCCTGTTATGAACTGCTTAACAAAGGGATTGGAAGTATTTTTTATTTCTTCCACTGTTCCCACTTCTATTATGCGGCCCTTGTAAAGCATGGCTATGCGGTCTGCTACTTTGAATGCGCTTGCCATGTCGTGCGTAACAACAACGGAGGTTACGCCTAGTTTTGACTGCATGTCTAAAATCAAATCGTTGATAACATCGGATGTTATGGGGTCTAAACCTGTGGTTGGCTCATCGTATAAAAGAATTTCCGGGCTTAGGGCTATGGCTCTCGCCAAAGCAACGCGCTTTTTCATGCCGCCAGAAAGCTCAGAAGGCATTTTTGTGCGAAATTCAGGCACCAAATTTATTAGCTTCAGCTTTTCGGTCACTGAGTCTTGAACTTGCTTTTCGCTAAGCTCGGGGTGATGCTCTCTAAGAGCAAAGGCTATGTTTTCTCCTGTGTCCATTGAATCAAACAAAGCGCCCATTTGAAAGAGCATTCCCATTTTTCTGCGTATGGTGTGGGTATCAAAGAATTTTGGAGTGGAAATTGTAACGCCATCAACGCTAACCTCACCGCCGTCCGGTTGCAAAAGTCCAATCATGTGCTTTAATATAACAGACTTTCCACCACCGGATTGGCCTATGATAACTATAGTTTCACCGCGCCTGATATCCAAATTAACATCTAGAAGAACATCTTGCTTTCCAAAGCTTTTGCGCAAATTGCGCAGCTTTATGATTATGTCGTCTTCACGAATGTTAACATTGGGCATTTCATATCACCCGGCTATTTCTTTTTAGCCTCTTTTTTAGGCTCTTTTTTAGGTTCTTCTTTCTTCTTATCGCCAGTTGCGGCTGCAGCTTCGCCAGTTGCAGCAGCTTCAGCAGCGCGACCCTTGGATATAGTAAAGATAACCGTGCGTTTGGGAGATACCAAAGACGCTTTGCCTAAATCCAGTTTTTCTGCATAATAGGTGGTGTTGGTTGGCATCTCTGAAATGTCCAGTTCTATGCTTGCAGGGATATCCGCAGGCTTTGCGGACAGCTTCAAGTAGTGGCTCTCTTGGGAAAGACTTCCGCCTTGGTTTTTAACGCCAACAGGAATGCCAGACAAACGAACGGGAATGCGCACAGCTACCGGAGTGTTCGCATCTATTTTCAAAAAATCTATGTGAAGGATTTTTTGCGAAATATTGTTCTTTTGGTACTGGTAAACAATGGCTGGGTTTCCGCCTTTGCCGTCTATAACCAAATCCAGCAGGGTGTATCTTTTGCCAGGGGCAAGAACAGCCTCCAAATCCTTTTCCGAAACGCTTACGGAAATTGCTTCGGAGCCATTGCCATAATAAACGGCAGGTATATTGCCTGTTTTGCGGACACGTCCGCTTTCGCGCGAAGAGCCAGCAACGCGAGCTTTTGCATTTAGGGTTGTGAGTTGCATAATTTCTCCAATTTTGCTCATTTTCCTTTTATTGGGGTAGCTGGATTCGAACCAACGAATAGCGGAACCAAAACCCGCTGCCTTACCGCTTGGCGATACCCCACTGGACAGTGGAGTATAAATATAGAATTTTTTTGGGTTATTTTCAAGGGTAAATGCCGGAATTTTCTATATTCCCCTTGGGGAGCGAGGCTTTTATTACATGATTTATCCACTTGGGGGATTTTATGCGCATTTTTGCGTTTTACCTTGCGCTCTTTGGTTCCGCGCTTTTCGCTTCCGGCGGCAGAGCGGCACTTGGCATATTCACTGTTCCGTCTGGCGCAGACGTGTTTTTGGATGGCAGTCTTGAAAAGGAAATTCAAGGAACGCCTTACGAAAACCCTGCCATGCTTACAGGCGAGCATTCCGTTGTGCTGCTTCCGCCTAGCGAAAGTTTTGTGCCGGCTTTTTACAGCTTTATTTTGCAGCCAGGCAAAAGCTACGAAATAAGCCATGAATTTTTGCGGCGAAATCAAGCATTCAATGCTTACGCATTGTCTCCTTCGGCGTATCATATAGAAGCTAATGCAGGCTTTTTTTATGATGCCAACTCGGCTTCAAAAATTCCTTTTGATTTTCGGCTTGGCTTGCCTTGGGGCTTTGGGGCGAGGCTCGCTTTTCCTGTGGAAGAGCGAGAAATAAAAAAGTTTTTGCTAGGCTTGCAATACAATTATTTTCCATTGCAAATAGGCTTTGCTGCAGACTGGATAAGCCCTAGAGGCTCAGGCTATTCTGCAATTCGCGCCGCAATTTTGGCGGAGCAGAATATATGGATTTTTAATTTGCTGGAAAACATTGTATATGAATATTCAAAACAGGATAAAGCAGAATTTTACCTGCGCGCGGGCCTGCCTGTAAAGCATATATTTATGCCGTATTTGGCTTTGAGAGAGAAAATGTCTTTGCCTGTTGAGAGCCATTTATTTTCTTTGGAGCCAGGCGCATTGCTGCAGGCGGGCAACAGGTTTTCTTTGGAAATATCGGTTCCGGTTGATCTGATTGGAAAAAATGAAGATAAGGGCTTTGGATTTTATTTTGGCATTCACGGGGATTTTGCTTTTGGCAAAACCAAAAAGAATAATCGCGCGGCAAATGTTATTTGGGATGTTAATGCGGTGAGCAACAGGGAATACAGAAAATTTTGCGAAGAAACAGGCTGTGAAATTCCGCCGTTAGCAAGAAACAGAGATTACGATGATTACCCTGTAGTTTCAATTAGCTTAAAAGATGCCATAGCTTATTCAAAATGGGCGAGAAAAAGACTGCCCACTGCGGAGGAGTGGAAGAAAGCTGTTTCTGCTTATTCTAATTTTGACGATGTTTGCGAAAGCCCTAAATTAAAAAAAGCCAATGAAGGCCAGCTTGCAAACGGAATGCGAAATTTCGCAGGCAACATCGCTATCTGGCTTTTGCCAGAAAACGAAAACGCCAGCGTAGCATATTTCGCTGGCAGTTCCCACCGAGATTCCCCTGAGGCTTGCAAAAGAAAATCCGCATTAACGGATATATCTTCGCCAAGAGGGAGTGAGTTTGTGGGGATACGTTTGGTTAGGGATTTGTAGCTTACAATAGCCTATTTTTCACAATCTCTCTTTTCTCTTCTGATCGGAGTTTCTTACCAACGGAATCTCCAGCAGAACTTTTTGCCTGTTTTCACGCTCCTGCTTGGCAATGGCTCTCTGTTTTTGCTGCTTGTAATAATTAACCTGGCGGTTGTGGCGCAAAATTATTTCTTTTGAAATTATGAATTTCATTCGATTCAAATGGTTTGCCATGT
>WRMM01000138.1 GCA_009777135.1 Candidatus Fibrimonadales bacterium | reverse complement strand
GCTTCGTTTGATTCATTGGTTTTGGCAAAAGACAGGATTGTTGAAATTGCAGACGACATTAAACCGAATTTTGACGGCGCTGTGAAAAATGCAAATGAACTTGAGAAAAATTATGCGGACTTGAAAAAAACTTTGGGAGATTTTCAAAAAAGCATAGTTTCCATAGCTAAAAAAATAGAAAGCGATACCACCACTATTTCTCTTGCTTTTGACGAAGGCGGAGATTTAAAGCTTAAAATGAAAAATGTTTCCGAATCTGCAGATAGTTTAATGCAAAAAATAAAAAGAAGAGGCTTGGATTTGAATGTGGACTTTTTTTAAGAACGCAAATTTAATTATTCTGCTTTTAATGCTGAATTTAATTTCTTGTTCTGAAACTAAAGAAGACAATGTGGTTTGGGAGCCTAAAGAACATCCTGTTATGCTTTTTTCGGATACAACGGTTTTGGAATTGTATGAGGGGCAAAGGCTTTCTTGGAGAGTGAAAACTGCATATTTGGAAAGGTGGGGCGGTTCGGATAGCATTTTTGTGAAACCGATTTTTGCAGATATTTACGATTCGCTGGGAAATAAATCTGCGTTTTTGCGCGCGGATTCGGGCAACTTGAATATGCGCATGACTTTTGTAAGGGCTTATGGCAGGGTTTATGCACTTTCGCCCAAAGGCGCTGCAGTAAGAGCAGATTCTCTTATGTGGCTGAAAAAGGATGATAAAATTCGCACAGACGGCCCCGTGCGCGTTGTAGGGGAAACGGGCGATGTTTTGCAGGGCGTTGGGTTTATATCCGAGGCAAAACTGGAAAATTGGCATATACGCTCAAAGGTTACAGGAATTTTCCAAGACGCAGCAAAGAGGCTTCAAGAAGAAGACGGCAAACTTATTGCATCCCCCTAAATGCAAGCGAGTAAATCAGCATTTTTTCTATATTACCGCTATGGACTCCATCCCATTCCAAGACATTCTTTTTTACATAATTGCTGTGCTTATGGTTGCAGGTGCCTTGTTTACGGTTTTGGTGAAGAATATTCTGCATAGCGCAATTGCTCTTATAGCTACGTTTTTTGGCTCGGCCATTCTTTATTTTTTGCTTTCGGCAGAGTTTGTGGCTGTGGCTCAAGTGATGGTTTATATAGGCGGAGTGGCTGTTATTGTTGTATTTACAATCCTTTTGACAAGCAGCCTGGGCGAAAAGGCTCTTGAAGTGAAAAAATCACGCAGAATCGTGGCAACGTTTTTTTCTGCAATTATTGCGGTTTTGGCTATTATGCTCTTGAGAGGAGTTAACGAAACCTCGCAAAAAGCACCCGATGGCTTTGCTTCCCTAGCGGCCATAGGCAAAAGACTGCTGTCTTCAAGCGAAAGCGGATTTTTGCTGCCATTTGAGGCAATAAGCCTGCTTCTCTTAATCTCTTTGATAGGCGCAATAATAATAGCTCGCTCGCATCACAGCAAAAATGTGGAGGACAAATGACTCTGCAAGCTTGTTTAACGCTCGCTTTTTTGCTGTTCTCAATAGGGATTTACGGAATGCTCACGCGCCGGAACGCCATAGGCATTTTGATTAGCATGGAATTAATGCTGAATGCCGCAAATATAAACTTTATCGCTTTTGCGTATTTCAAAGCGCTGGATGCAACGGCGGGCGCAGTTTTTAGCCTGTTTGTTATAGCGGTCACGGCTTGCGAAATGGCAATAGCATTAGCCATAGCCATAATTGTTTATCGCAGGCATGGATTTTTGGATGTTGATAAATTAACGGAACTTTGCGATCCAGATGCCTAAGCTTGAATTTGTTTGCTTGCTTGGAGCCTCTGGTTCCATTGGGTGTTCTGCGCTAGATGTGATTAACCAGCACAAAGGCAGATTTTCTCTGCATTCGGCGGCTGCGCATAGCAATACGCAAAAAATGGCGGAAATTTCCAAAGAATATCCAAATGCAAAACTCGCTCTTTTTGATAAAAATTCCGCTTTGGAACTGCAAAAAATAACCGGCAAAAAAGTTTTGGCTGGCATGGATGGTTTGCTGGAGCTGGTCTCAGACAGTGCTTGCGATTTGGTGATTAACGGCTTAACCGGATCGGTTGGCTGCGAGCCTACGCTAAAGGCTATAGAGCATGGCAAAAAAGTCGCTTTGGCAAATAAAGAGACCCTTGTTATGGCAGGGAAAATAATAAAAGAAGCTTTGCAAAAAAATCCAGCTTCGCAAATTACGCCTGTGGACAGCGAGCATAATGCGATTTTTCAGTGCTTGGCAGGGCGTGGAACATTTGAGGTTGAGAGTTTGCAAATCACTGCAAGCGGAGGCCCATTCAGGGAATGGCCTGCAGAAAAATTTTCTGAAATAACGCTCAAAGACGCCTTGAACCACCCAGTATGGAGCATGGGCAAAAAAATCACCATAGATTCGGCTTCCATGATGAACAAAGGGCTAGAAGTTATAGAAGCTCATTTTCTTTTTGATATTTCTTACGATCAGATTAAGGTTGTGGTGCATCCGCAAAGCATTGTGCATTCTCTTGCGCAATTCAGAGACGGAAGCATGATTGCGCAGCTCGGCACGCCCGATATGAGAATACCGATACTCAATGCAATGACTTTCCCTGAGCGATTGTATTTGGATACAAAACGGATAAGTCTGCCCGAAATTCAAAAACTCACGTTCTTTGAACCTGATTTTGAAAAATTCCCATGCCTTGCCCTTGCCTACGAAGCCGGCAAAGCTGGCGGCACAAGGGCGGCGGTTCTAAACGCCGCAAATGAGGTTTTGGTGAATGCCTTTCTTCAAGAAAAAATTTCTTTTATGGACATACCGCGAGGCATTGAGTGCTGCTTGGAGAAAATTGAAGAGCAAAGCGATGTTGATCTCGAAAAAATTCTTTTAGCAGATTTTCTTGCTAGAAAAGCAGCAAATTTCTACATTTCCAATTGATTATGCTTCAAACTCTTTTAGAATATGTGAAAGAAATTGACTGGGCTTATATTGCCCGCATAGTAGGACTCTCGCTTGCGGTTGTGGGCGGGCAGGTGATATTCTTTTTGCTGGTCAGAAAGCTTTTCAAAAAAATAATAAATCCCTTTATAACAAAAAAAGGCAGAAATGATTTTAAGGATATTAAAGTCTTAAATTACACCTTGGTAACTCCATCTCGTTTGCTCCATACGTGTTTTTTAACGTCTCGCATTGCAATGTATGCAATTTACATAACTTCTTTTTACATTTCTCTAACTCTTTTGTTTAGCATTTTCCCTGGCACGGAAAAAATAGCGCTTGCTCTTTTCCATGGCGTGTGGGATCCGTTTATTTCCATTGTAAATGGCACCGTAGCTTATATTCCAAATTTGCTGCGCATAGCAGTGATTGTTGCAGTTACGCATTATTTTGTAAAATTTCTGAAGCTAATTTCAAAAGAAATATCCGCAGAGAGGATGGTTATTCCTGGTTTTTATCCGGACTGGGCGCATGCAACTTTTAATCTTTTGAGATTTTTGGCTTATGCCTTTATGGTAGTTATGATATTCCCGCTCTTGCCGAATTCCGAAAGCGCAACGTTCAAGGGAGTTTCTGTATTTTTGGGAGTTTTAATTTCGCTTGGCTCAACCACGGTTGTGGCAAATGTGGTAGCTGGTTTGGTTTTAACATATATGCGTTCTTTCAAGCTTGGCGACAGGGTTAAAGTTGGCGATGTGCTTGGCGATGTGGTAGAAAAAACTCCTTTTGCAATTCGCATAAAAACAAACAAAAAAGAAATCATCACCGTTCCAAACGGAACTCTGCTTTCTTCAAACGTAACTAATTACAGCACTTCTGGAGATGAGAAAACGGGAGTTATACTTTACATGCCTGTTACCGTTTGCTACGATGTGCCATGGAGACGCGCCATTGAGCTTATAACCGAAGCAGCCCGAAAAACGGAAGGCGTTCTGGAAAGCCCGGCTCCCTTTGTTTTAGTAAAAAACCTAGGAAATGATGCTACTGATATGGAGCTTAACATTTACACAAATGAACCGGAAAGGCAACCTCGCATATTCTCGGAATTGAATAAAAATATAAGAGATTTGTTTGAAGCAGACGGCATAGACCTAACAGTGCCGCAGCAGATTTTGGTTCAAAAGCCTACGCCTTAAAAAATATATGCCCCGCAGCCTCATCCGTTTGCTTTGCTTCCATGCGTTTTTCCGCTAGTTTGAACGCAGCTTTTTGGGAATCGCGCAAAACTTCCATGGCTTTTTTTTCTTGAGTTTTTTTAATAAGTTCCGTTCTTGCTTTTTCCACTTCTTTTTTTTGCTCAATTATTTCCATGTTTTTCTGGGCTATAAGTCCTTTCAGTCTTTGCGCATAGCTCACAAAGTCCATAAATCGCTCGGCATGGCTCGTATTTATGCCGCCTCTGCCAGCTACCAACTTCTCGTATTCGTCCAGCAAATTTTGCCTTTCGCTTTCTAGCCTTACCTGCTTTTGAACTTCTTTGCCAAGCGCTATTTCTGCGTTTCGTTCCAAGGTCTCGCGGTAGTTTAAAACCGATGCCAGCGGGAATTTAAATTTCATTCTTCAATCTGTTTTGAAAAATCGTCCAGCTGCTTACTCAAAATATTCACTGCTTCAAGAGCTTCCGTGTCTGATTGCTTTAGCCTTTTGATTTCTTGCTTTGCAGATATTAACTCGGCGGCAATGTCTAGCAAGGTTATTATGAGGGTGTCTACTTTTTTTTCTTCATCTGGTTTATAGCCAATTGTTTTCTCGTGCAGGTTGTATTTTTCTTCCACATAGGCAATAACAGCCTGTAGCACTTCTTCTGTCAAAGGCGTGCTTATATGCACAGGGGTGCGCGCAACTTTTATTTGCCTGCGGATTTTATTGTTCAAGCATTGTCCTCATTCACGTTAAAAAGCCCTTGCAAACTTTCGCTGTTCTCTATGCCTAGCTCCTTGTTCAAGGTTTCTATTGTTTGCAAAAGAGCGTCTTCTGATTCTTGCAATTTGGCATCTCTTTCATTTAAAGCTTCTTGCAGGGAGCGTATTTCTGCTAGGTTCTGTTCTTCGGTCCTTTTCAATTCATCTATAACTTTGTCTTTTTCTTCCAAATTTTCTCGCAAGCTAGCTACCAAGGCTTCCAAATCAGCTTTTTCGGATTTTAGAACGCGAGCCTGTTCCAAAGTTTTCTCTATCTTGGCAGTCACCAGTTTCAAAGTGTCTTGATTCATTTCATCCTCATGAAGGGGGTTTAGAAGGAATATAGTAAATAGTCGCTCTTAAGGAACGGCTAATGTAACGTTTTTCTACATTTCCAAAAGAAACGGGTGGCGGGTTGCCGCTGTGCTAAAGCATGGAGGAAAGTCCGGGCATCATAGAGCAAAGTGCCGGCTAACGGCCGGAATCGGCAACGGTATGGATAGCGCAACAGAAAATATACCGCCTGCTCGTTAAAAGCGAGCCGGTAAGGGTGAAAAGGCGAGGTAAGAGCTCACCGCGTTTTTGGCAACAAAGGCGGCAGTGCAAGCCCCACTTGATGCAAGACCAAACAGAAATGAAGCGTTGCTCGCGCGTCGCTTTGCGGCATTTCGGGTAGGTCGCTGGAAACCATTGGCAACGATGGTTCAAGAGAAATGGCAGCCACGCTTAAATGCGAACAGAACCCGGCTTATAGCCACCCGTTTCTTCACTTTGATTGCAGCGTCTCTAGACTTTCTCGCATCCTCCGCCTTCTGGTATTCCCTGTCCGCTGCAGGAAAGGAGCAGGAAGATGATTGGTAGCAGGTAGGCCATTTTATTTTACCGTTATACTTTGGGTTTGGGTGCCGATTTTCTCAATGTAGATTCCGGGGGCGGTGGGTTTTTGCGTGCCGAGGGAGGCGCCTTTGAGATCGTAGTACTTTGGGGCGTAGCAGGCTACGCCCGTACACAATGCGCCTCAAAT
>WRMM01000137.1 GCA_009777135.1 Candidatus Fibrimonadales bacterium | reverse complement strand
CAGTTTCCGCATGTTATAGCGGCAGCAATTTGCACTGCCGCATTCTTTGTTCTTGGCATTTCTGCATGGAAAATTCGTAGCGGTTCGGAATATGCAGATTTATTCAAAAGATCTTTCGATTTAGCTTTAATTCTAGGGTTTTGCGGCCTTGTTGCGGCTATGGCAAGTGGGCATTTGCAGGGGCAGTCTGTAGCTAAGTTGCAGCCAATGAAACTAGCTGCTATGGAAAATTTGAGAGAAACGGCAAACCCAGCGCCACTATCCATTGTTCCGGGAATTGAAATCCCTGCAATGCTAAGTCTTATGGTGCATAACAAAGTAAGCTGTGAAGTAAAAGGGATTAACGAATTGCAAAAACAAATGGAACAGCGTTATGGCCCCGGAAATTACACGCCGCCAATTTGGATTCCCTACATTTCTTTTAGATTAATGGTTGGCGCCTCTCTGTTAATGCTTTTTCTTCTTTTTTACGGAATAATTTGGCATTTGCTTTTGAAAAAAAACATGCACAAAAAAATGCTTATTCTTTTGGTTTTTGGAATGTGCCTGCCGTACCTAGCTAACACAGCAGGGTGGTTAATAGCAGAAGTTGGCCGCCAGCCTTGGGTGGTTTACGGAATTATGCCAACGGAAAAGGCCGTGTCTTTGGGGGTTTCTAAGGGCGGCGTTATTTTTTCTATAGTAGCATATACAATAATTTACAGCACATTGGCCGTGATGATGGTGTTGTTTATGCGAGCAGAAGTTTTGCATGGCCAAATAGAAAAAAAAATAACTCGGAAAAACAAGGCGGCAACGTTATAATTTGGAGATATTGATTATGAGTTTGGAGATTCTTTGGTTTGTGTTAATTGCGGTGTTGTGGGCTGGTTTCTTTTTTCTGGAAGGCTTTGATTTTGGCGTTGGGATTTTGCAATTCTTTTTAGGCAAAACAATTAACGAGCGAGGAACATATATTCGCTCCATTGGCCCTCATTGGGACGGCAATGAGGTTTGGCTTATAACTGCTGGCGGGGCAATGTTTGCTGCATTCCCGCCTTGGTATGCAAGTTTGTTTAGCGCTCTTTACCTGCCCTTTGTGATTTTGCTTTTGGCCTTAATTGTACGGGGCGTTTGCTTTGAATTTAGGCATAGAGCAAAGCTTAAAAAGCATCGCAATATGTGCGACATAGCCCTTATGTTAAGCAGTTTTATGTGCGCTATTCTCACCCCGGTTGCTATGGCAAACTTAGTGATTGGCATTCCAATAGATGCAACCGGAAATTTCACCGGCACGCTTTTTGATTTGCTTAAACCAAACGCGCTATTTATAGGCGTGCTTGGTCTGTTTTTATTTTTGAGCGATGGCGTTTTGTTCTTAGCATTAAAAATTGAAGGAGATTTACAGGAGAGAGCTTGCAAGGCAGCAAAATTTTTAATTGTTGCTAGCGTGATTTTGTACGCAATAATGACTGTTGTTATCTTGGAAAATTCTACAATTTACCTTGCTCCCTTTGCTCTTGTTTGCCTCTCTGCTATTTTTGTTTTTACTGGCAGTTTTAAGCTTGCATTTATATTTCTTGCCTTTTGCATTGGGGGTTCTGTAGCCGCTCTGTTTTATGAAATGTTCCCAAACGTGCTTGTTGCTGTTAATCCCGAAAACAGCCTTACCGTGTGGAACTCTTCTTCTTCTGAATACACCCTGAAAGTAATTAGCATAACGACTGCAATTTTTATGCCAATTGTTTTAGCTTACCAAATTTGGAGTTACTATGTTTTTCGGGGCCGCATTAACCCTAAAAACGCGAATGTGGAGGTGTAATGACTGTGCAAGCCGAATACATAAAAAAAGTAACCCAGAGCCTTATAAGCCTGCCAACGCTCCCTACCGTTGCAGCGCAGCTTTTTGAACTTTCCAACAACGAAAAAAAATCTCTTGAACAGATAATTTCAAGCGACCCCGTGCTTACCGCAAGGCTTTTGAAAATAAGCAATTCAAGAGGGGAGGCAGTAACGGGCATACACAGCGCAGTGAGCAAGCTTGGTTTTGAACAAGTAAAAGATATTAGCATGGAAGCTTCAATGTCTGGTGTTTTTGAACTAAAAGATTCAAAAATAGACTTGCAGAAATTTTGGGACCATTGCAGCGCAGCCGGCATAGTTGCTCGCATAGTTGCCCAAGAATACGAACCAAGTTTAGCCCACGATGCTTTTACGGCTGGGCTTTTGCATGATATAGGGAAAATTGTTCTTTTGCAATACATGGGCAATGAATTTGAGCAGGCAATTTTGCTCAGCAAAGACCGCCCTTGCGAGTTATGCGTGGCGGAGAAGGAGCTTCTAGGTGTTGACCATGGGCAAATAGGGGCTTGGCTTGCGGAGAATTGGCGGCTCCCTCGTTCCATAAGTGAAGCCATGCAATATCACCACGACTTATCTAGGGCAGAGATAAACCGCCCTCTTGTAGCCCTTGTGAGTTTTGCAGATGTTCTTTGCAGAATTCTAAGCGCCGGCGATGGCGGTAACCATGCTCCACCTATATTTAGCGCAGAACTTGCGTACGAATTAGGAAAATGGAACATAAATTTGGAAATGAATGCTTTGCAGCCATTAATGTTAAAGTGCATAGATGAGTTGAACAAGCGAAATTTGACACAATATGTTTAAAGCTTACTTGTCTGAACCACGATGACCCCGATTTTCCGATTTGACCAGCCTGCGGCTGTTCACCAGCGAAATGCCGAGCGTATGGGTGTCCCGATTATTTACATTAATATAGCCGCCCATATTGGGCTGCTTTGCCAAGCGTGTAATTTTTCTAGTAGGCGTATCGTGTTGCATAATCGGGAAATCGGGTAAATCGTGGTTCAGACAGTTGTGAAAGTGTGTTTCTTTGCGATTTTGGGGTTTCCCGTGGTTGGGAAAGTCCCCTGCAATTTGCGTGGAGGTTTCCCATGGTTGGGAAAGTCCCCCGCAATCCTGTTTGGGGGTTTCCCAATGTTGGGAAAGTCTCCTGCAGTTTGTTTGGGGGTATTTCCTCGTGGCAATGTGTCCCTGCAAACTGCAGGGAGGCTTTGCCCCTGCGTGATGGCTAGAAGTTTTGCGGGGGAGCGGGGGGTAGATTTTGCGTTTAAACAGCCGTAGGATGGCCTAGAATCGCTTAATTTGGGTTGAGGATAGGTTTTTGTGGTGACCCTTTTGCGGGAAAGGGGCTGAGAGTGGCATTAAAGCGCGTTTGATGCAGCGCGATAGCTATGGGCATTGAATTGCCCCTGTGTAAAGCTGATCAATCGGAAAAATCAAATCCCAATTTTTTCCCCAAACAATATTTCCGCCATCTATGCGAAAATCCTTGAATTTCTCTTCTTTCAAATAACAGCGAATCGAAGGATGCATAGATTTTTTCAAAAACGAGCCAAACTCAACTAGTTTTTTGCTTTTATCATTAAATACTAACTCCACTATATAATTGCTCTTGTATTTGGCAGACACAATTTCCAGCAGAGCTTGCTTCTTCTTGCTGTATTCAACCGTTATTTTCATAAACGAACCTCTATTTTTTCGAAAGCAATTTCTTCCACACTTCTGGCATGAATATGAATTGGTTCATGCTCATTTGAGAAGAAGTATAAAACAATACCTAAATATTCAAATATGCTGGGCATAGAGGGTAATTTAGAAATTTCCAGAAACGCTCACCCCTGTTGTGCTGGCCTGTGAATATCCACTCCCCACTAGCCACTAGCCACTCCCCAACGGAGTTAATCATTCAATTACTATATTCATTGAAAATTGTACGGTTATGAGAGGTCAAATGGCAAAGCAAATTCTTGGCGCTATTTTGGGAGCAACGGGTTCTGGGAAAACAGAGTTTGCTGTTTTGCTTGCTCAAAAATTGAATGCTGAAATAATTTGCATGGATTCGAGGCAGGTTTATGAGAATTTCAAAATAGGCACGGCTCAGCCCAGCGCAGAACACTTAAAAGCGGTAAAGCATCATCTGGTGAACTTTTTGCCTCCGGAAAAGCAATACAATGCTGCGGAATTTGCTGCTTCTACGAAAAGGCTGCTGGAACAAAACCCAAACGCAAAGTTCTTGATTGTTGGCGGCACAGGCCTTTACCTGCAAGCTCTCTGCCTAGGCCTTTCCCCTTTGCCTCAACCCGACCCTGAACTAAGAGAAAAGCTAAAAGAACGCTACATAGACAAGCCAAACGAATTATATAAAGACGCTTTGAAGGCCAGCCCGGGCATAGAAGGCAAGATTATGCCAAGAGATACGCAGAGGCTTTTGAGAACGCTGGAGTTAGCTGGTATGGGGCATGGGAAATCGGAAAACGAAATATCGGGAAAATCGGAAATTCGAGGTTCAGGCAATAGAGTTGGCGGCATAGGGCCCGTTCCTTCTGTTTGGCTAGATTTCCCAAGGGAAGAACTTTATAGGAGGATTAATGAGCGAGTGGTTTGGATGCTGAAAAACGGGTGGCCAGAAGAGGTTTTGGAGCTTGCCAAGAGCGTGCCTTTTGAAGCTCCTGCTTGGCAGAGCTTGGGGTATGCAGATTTAAGGCAGGTTTTAGGAGCAGGCAAAGACCCTATGCTTATGGCAGAGGGCATTGCTTTAAAAAGCAGGCACTATGCAAAGCGGCAAATTACTTGGTTTAAGAGCAAAGAAAAGCCAATTTATATAGACGGCAGGAGCGCTATGAGCGAAGATTGCCTAAAAAAGGTTTGCCGTTTTCTACATTGCACCCAATGAAAACCCTTATTATAGCAGAAAAACCTAGCGTGGCTAATGACTTGGCGGGAGCCTTGAGCGGTAAGTTCCATAAGGATAAGTCTTATTTGGAAAATGATAGCACAATAATATCTTGGGCTTTGGGGCATTTGGTAGGCATAGCAGACCCTAAGGAAATGAGCGAGAAATATAAAAAGTGGGATATAGCTACGCTGCCTATAATTCCAAAAGAATTCAAGCTGAATCCTCTTCCGGATACAAAGGCTCATTTGAGCCTCTTGGGTAAGCTCATTCGCAGAAAAGATATTGGCACAATAATAAATGCCTGCGATGCCGGGCGAGAAGGCGAGCTTATATTCTATTATATTCTAGAGCACGAGCGCAAGAAAACCGGCCTGGACGGAAAAATCATAAAAAGACTGTGGATGCAAAGCATGACGCGCGATGCCATAAAAGAGGCTTTTGAGCACCTTCGCAGTTCTGAAGAAATGAAAAACCTTCAAGATGCGGCTATTTCCCGCTCTGAAGCAGATTGGTTGGTTGGCATAAACGGCTCTAGAGGCCTAACCGCCTACAACAGCCGCTTTGGGGGTTTTCAGTTGACTCCTTGCGGCAGAGTTCAAACCCCAACGCTTGCCCTGATTGTGAAAAGAGAAGAAAGCCGAATGGCTTTTGTGCCGCAAACATTCTGGACGCTGATTGCCGATTTTGATGATAAGGGCGTGAGTTATGCAGGAAAATGGACAAAAGAAGGCAACAATAAAATATGGGTAAAGGAAGAAGCTGAAAGTATTCAAAAGAAATGCGAAGGAAAATCAGGAACTGTTAGCGAGGAATCAAAACAAGTTTTCCAAAAATGCCCGCCCCTTTACGATTTGACATTTTTGCAGAGAGAATCCAACAACCGCTTTGGGTTTTCTGTAAAAACCACTCTGCAAATTGCCCAATCCCTTTATGAAAGGCACAAGTTAACAACCTATCCAAGAACAGATAGTAAGTTTTTGCCAGATGATTATATAGGAACAGTTAAAAAAACAATGGCAGCCTTGAGTGGAGGCATTGCAAAACATGCAAAATTTGCACTGGAAAACAACTACATTCGCAAAAACCCCCGCATATTCAACACTGCGAAAGTTAGCGCCCACCATGCTATTATTCCAACAGGCAACGCTCCAGGTTCATTGAGCGATGCAGAGCAAAAAATTTACAATATGCTTTGACAAAGCTTGGTTGC
>WRMM01000136.1 GCA_009777135.1 Candidatus Fibrimonadales bacterium | reverse complement strand
AAGCGAGGAGCGTAATCAGGTCTGAAAATCATTGGATTAACAACAACAAAACGAATATCCGGGTCATCTGCGCTAACAAGCCACTCAAGCGGAGCCATTGATTCGTCCCATTCCAAACGGAACTTGCGAAGCCCCTTAAATCCCGGAAACCCCGATTCAAAAATAAAAACTCTATTTTGATGCATCATTTTTGCGCCTTAAAATCAATAAACTAAGCCCAGCGCGCTCTGAAAAAGCTTGCCGTAGTTGTGGTTTCTATTTTTTGAATCATAATCCATTAAGCCCAAACTTACTTTCCAGTCAATTGCAACGCGCTCTCCAGCGAGAAACAATCCTGCCCCAGCAACAGCTCCAACATCAACGGGTGCTCTATCGTCATAATAAAAGGTTGTAGCTCCCTTTCTTGATTGAAAGCTAAAAGGAAAGTCCACTTGAAGCCCCCCGTTTGCGTAAAATATAGGCCCGCCAAATGGCATTATTTGAATTAGAAAAGGAGCGCTTATGGCGTATTCATGCCTGTTATAGGATTTTAGATTCACAGGCTGCCTGTAAACAAAATTCAGCCCTGGATTAAAAGTCATTGTGCCGGCAATTGGAATGCCAGCCAGCAATCCCGCTTCCCAGCCGCCGCCAAATTCATTTTTCATGCCCTTTTCCAAAACCGTAGTAGACATATTGAACGCTGCTCTAGCGCCTAATCTCGTGCTTTTTCCATGCGAAAACGCAAAAACCGCAGTTAATGCTATTATCATTGCTATTGAAATAAATCTATTCACAGCATACTCCTGTTTCTTGTTAATATAGTAATTTTCTATGTTACCTCCATGTCAAAAACTATTCTTTTATTTCCTGGGCAAGGTGCCCAGTATGTTGGAATGGGCAAAGTTTTGTCCGAGACTTTTGAGCCTGCAAAGCAAATTCTGAAAAAAGCAGATGAGGTTTTAGGCTTTGAGCTTTCCAAAATAATGCAAGAGGGGCCAGAAGAACTGCTCAAAAGCACGGATAACACGCAGCCCGCTCTTTATGTTTGCTCCTGCATGGCAATGGAATTGTTAAAGAGCAAAGGAATTTCCTTTGACTACGTTGCAGGCCATTCGCTTGGCGAATATTCCGCAATATATGCGGCAGGCGGATTTTCATTTGAAGACGGGCTTCGCTTGGTACGGGTTCGCGGCGAGCTTATGGCTAAGGCAGGCGTGCTGAAACCTGGCGCAATGGCTGCTGTGCTCGGGCTTTCTGAAGAAGACCTGAATGCTGCATTGGCAGAAGCACAAAGCACAGGCGTTGTTGTTGCGGCAAATTTCAATTCGCCTGGGCAAATTGTGATTAGCGGCTCAAAAGAAGGCGTTGCAAAAGCATCTGAAACAGCAAGCGCAAAAGGCGCAAAAAAAGTTGTTCCGCTTCCAGTTTCTGGTGCATTCCATAGCCCTTTGATGGAATACGCTTTGCCAGGCTTGAAAGAGGCCATAGCCAAAACAAATTTCAGCGACTTGAAAGTTCCATTGATTGCAAACGTAACTTCGCAAGCCGTGAGCGCAGGCTCAGATTTGCCGGAGCTTTTGACAAAGCAGCTTGTTTCTCCAGTGCGTTGGCAGCAAGGAATGGAAACAGCAATTTCGCTTGGAACAGAAAGAGGGATTGAAGTTGGGGCTGGCAAGGTTTTGATGGGCTTAATGCGCAACATCAACCGCGATGTCCGAGTTTATCCTGTTGAGACTGAAGAACAGCTTACTGCGGCACTTGCAGCATGCGGATAGCTTTTTCGTCAAACTTTCTTACCCACCACAGGTTTCGCTCAATGCTTTGCCAGTTTCCGGTTCGCATATCGGCAACTGGAAATACGCTTGCGCCAAAAGCAACAAAATCGCAACCCGAATTGAAGTAGTCCATAACGGTTTCTGCTCTGACTCCGCCGCAAGCAAGCAGCGGAATGTCTTTGAACGGACCTCGCAATTCTTTAATGTATTGAGCGCCGCCCATTGAAGAAACTGGAAAGACTTTTATGGCTGCTGCCCCAAGCCTGTGGGCAAGCATTATTTCTGTTGGAGTTATTGCGCCCGGAATGCAGGGAATGTTCTTCTCAACGCATTTTTCAACTACAACGGGATTTATTCCGGTTGAAAGTATGAATTTTGCGCCGCAATCAATAGCTATCTTCAAGTCTTCTTCGTTCAATACCGTTCCCGCTCCAACAATCAAATTATTTTTTTCTCCTTCTTCGCACAGATTTTTAAGAGCCTTGGCGGCGTTTTCTGTGTTGAGCGGAACTTCTATGTATTTGAGCTTGGTAATTACGCAAGTTTCAGCACATCCCGAAGCTTGTTCTGGAGGCAAACCACGAACTATACCCATAAGAGGGCGTTTACGAAATTGTTCTAAAAAGCTGTCCACAATTTCAAATTAGAAAATTCTGTTTCTTTTTGTGCCAGGAATGCTTAATTTAGAGTTAGGTGGCACGGATTCAGTCACAAACACGCTGCTGCCCAGCACAGAACCCTTGCCTATAACCGTTTTTCCACCAAAAACAGAGGCTCCGGAGTATATTGTCACATAATCTTCCACTGTAGGGTGCCGTTTACCTCCTTTTAATGCCCGCCCGCCTCTGGTTGAGAGCGCCCCAAGCGTTACTCCCTGATAAACTTTGACATGTTCGCCTATAATAGTAGTTTCGCCTATAACAATGCCCGTTCCATGGTCTATAAAGAAATAATTGCCAATTTCTGCCCCAGGATGTATATCTATGCCAGTTACAGAATGGGCATGCTCGGTCATTATGCGCGGGAGCTTTGGAATGCCAAAAATGTAGAGTTCATGCGCCAGCCTGTAAACCAAAATTGCATAAAGCCCCGGATAGGAGATTATTATCTCTTCTCTGTCTGCGGCGGCAGGATCGCCATCGTATGCGGCTTCTACATCTGTGGCAAGGCGTTTTCTTATCTCAGGAAGTTTTGCCAAAAATTCCTTTGCTATCTTTGCAGATTTGCTGCTTGGCAGGCAAAATAGCTTGTTCAATAGCTGCTCGGCTTCTTCTAAAAGTTTGCCTGCAGGCTTACTGCTAAAATAGCCCGGAAACAGCAAATTTCGAAGCGTGTCTATAAGCTTTGCCGCCTCGCCTTTGCTGGGGAGCTTCCGGGGCTTCACAGGAATTGAATCCTTTAGCTCGGAATAACTTTTTAAAAGAGCAGTTGTTGTACTTTTCACAATGGAGAATATAGAAATCGCTGATTTACTTGTAATGGCTAGTGAGAAGGATGATTCGGGATTTTTCTAAATTAACCTAAAAATGAAAACTCTCTACCTTGAATGCAATATGGGCGCTGCCGGCGATATGCTGGTTGCCGCTTTGCTTGAACTGCACGAAAATCCGCAGGATTTTTTGAAAAGATTGAACTGCATAGGCATCCCAGGCGTGGATGTGACAGCAGAACGTTCTGCAAAATGCGGCATAACGGGAACGCACGTTGCGGTCAATATATCAACCCATCACCATGATCATCATCACAACGATTATCACGGCGTTGAACACTTAATTGGGCATTTGAAGATTTCAGATTCCGTAAAAAAGAAAGTTCTTGATGTTTACAAAATAATAGCAGATGCAGAAAGCCATGTTCATGGCGTGCCCGTAAGTCAAATCCATTTTCATGAGGTAGGGGAGATGGATGCTATAGCCGATATCACGGGTGTTTGCATGCTTATGGAAGAGCTTGCGCCCGAACTGGTTTTAGCTTCTCCGGTTAATACCGGCAGCGGTCAAGTCCGCTGTGCGCATGGAATTTTGCCTGTGCCAGCTCCCGCAACCGCACGTATTTTGCAAGGAGTGCCTATGTACAGCGATGAAATCAAAGGCGAGCTATGCACGCCAACCGGCGCTGCATTGCTTAAATATTTTGCAAAAGAATTTCGCAGCATGCCTGTGATGAGCGTTGCAAAACTCGGATACGGCATGGGGAAAAAAGATTTTGAAAAAGCTAATTGCGTGCGTGCCTATATTGGAAACTCCGATGGTGCAGGCGGCGAAGTTGCGGAGCTAGTTTGCAATTTAGACGACATGACTCCGGAGGCTGTGGCTTTTGCCCAGCAGCTCTTGCTCCAAGAAGGAGCGCTTGATGTTTACACTGCGCCAGTCGTTATGAAAAAGGGGCGTTCAGGGTTAATTTTTACCTGCATGTGCAATATCGCAGAAAAAGACAAAATGCTTTCGCTGATTTTCAAGCACACATCCACGCTTGGCGTTAGAGAATACACCTGCCGCAGATATACTTTGCAAAAAGAGCAGAAGGAAGTTCAAACAAAATTAGGCGCAGTAAGAGTAAAAACCTCTAATGGCTTTGGCATAGCAAAATATAAACCCGAATACGAAGATATAGCTAGAATTGCTAGGGAACAAAATTTGTCTGTTCAGGACGTTATAAATAAAATAGCCATTGACACCAGAGTTTTCTATATTACCTCAAAATGAATCTTGATCTGGTATTTATTGCAGTGGAAGGTCCTATAGGGGTTGGGAAATCTGCGCTTATAGATGCTCTTGAAAAGGAGTATGGCAAGCAGATTTTGCATTCTTTTAGGGAAGAGATGGAGCCAAATCCGTTTTTGGATTTAGAGAAATTTTACGATGATAAAAAGAAATATGCGTTTCAAACGCAAATATCCTTTATGCTGTCTCGTTACAAACAATTTGAAACTTTGCAAAAAAGTTTAAAACAGCGGGATATGTTTGCAGAGCGCAAGATTTATGTGTCTGATTTTATATTTGAGAAAAATGATATTTTTGCCGAGCTTACCATAGAAGATGATCAGGAATGGAAACTCTATCAAAATATGCGCGATATTCTTTTGGAATCATTGAAAAAAAATATCAAGCCTAACTTTGTTGTTTATTTAAGAGCTGGTGGAGAAACCCTGTACCGCAGAGTTCAAAGCAGGCTAAAGCAAACAGAGCAGCTTATGCTGAAAGATGTAGAAGGAGATAAAGGCATAACCAAAGACTACCTGCACAAGCTAACCACCCTATACGACCGCTACTTTTTCCATTACAAAACAAGCCCCGTTTTGATAATAGATGTGAACAACATAGACTTTGTGCATGACTCTGCGCCCATATCCTCTATAATTAGCTCCATAAAAAAAGCAATTAAAAGCCCGCCCACGCAGAATACATATATTAAAGTTGATGAGATAAAAATTAAATATGATGAGATGTAAAAATAATGGATTACTCCCTTATCCCTTCTCCCTGTTATGTGCTTGACGAAGAACGCCTTGTGGATAACTTGGAAATTTTGAGCAAGGTGCAAAAAGAAGGAAATGCCAAGGTTATATGCGCGCTTAAAGGCTTTAGTTTTTGGAAAACATTTCCGCTTGTTGGGCAGTATTTGAGCGGAGCCACTGCAAGCAGCTTGAATGAACTTTTGCTTGCCAGCAGAAAAATGGGAAAAGAAGTGCATGTGTGTGCGCCTGCATACAGAACGGACGAAATTGAACAGATTTTAAGCCGCGCCAGCCACATAACCTTTAACAGCTTTGCGCAGTGGGAATTGTTCAAAAACCAAACGCTGAAAAAAAAAGTTAGCGCAGGAATAAGAATAAACCCAGAATTTTCAACCGTTGGCGTGGATTTATACAATCCAGCGGGCCGCTACAGCCGCCTTGGAGTTACGAGGAAAGAATTTAAACCTGAGCTTTTGGATGGCATTGAAGGTTTGCATTTTCATGCGCTCTGCGAACAGAACGCTGATGCTTTGGAAGCGGTGCTGGAAAAGGTGGAAGCGAACTTTGGGGAATGGATCCCAAAAATGAAGTGGATGAATTTTGGCGGCGGCCACCACATAACCAGAATAGATTACGATGTTCAAAAACTTATAGATATTTTGGCAAAATTCCACAAAAAATATCCAGGCATTGAAATTATTTTAGAACCAGGCGAAGCTGTTGGCTGGCAAACCGGTGAGCTGGTATCCACCGTTTTAGACATTGTG
>WRMM01000135.1 GCA_009777135.1 Candidatus Fibrimonadales bacterium | reverse complement strand
TCAACCCATATACTGCCTCTGTCTCCCCAAGAAGGTCCCCATGAATTAAGAACTCTGAAAGCTTCTCTAGAATCATCGTAGCCTACGAGCACCATTGCATGATAAGCATGTTGCATGCCAGGGTCGTTGTAAGTATCAGAAGATATAACTGCGCTGCTGTTCCATCTCATAAAGCGGTCGCCAAGCCTTGCGCCTATTGCTATGGGCCTGCCTTGCGCAATGTATCCTTTAAAATTTCCAAGATCCATTCCTTCTTTTCCTGTTTGGCCAGTCAATTCGTTATTATAGGCTATTTTACGGTAATTTGCCAGCTTATTGCTTGCATTTCCATTAGAAGCTCCCGAACAATTCCCCATATTTGAATAGGGAACCTGCGATAAACTTTGGGCTCCCTTGGAAATCAATGCATCAAAAGCGGGTTCAAAGTTTGTTCCGTTGCAGTTCAAGCCTTTGTCGCGAACTGGAATAGTGTGCCACAAATCTTTTGGGCTTGTTTGGTTTGCGGAATTTCTTAAATCTGAGCTTGTCCAGTTTCTTTCAATGCCGTTGAGCGCTGTTTTCATGCTATAGCCTACAGCCCAAGCTACGCAGGTGCCGTATTGCCCTTGATCGCCTATGGGTGGGAATTTATTTTCAATAGAATAAGATGGTGGCAAGGAGAAAATACTTTCGCTAAAAGGGGTTATATCCTGCGGTATATTGTCTAATTTTTCTTGGCTTGCCAACCAGCCTGTGCGAAGTCCAAGTTCGTTAATTGTATCATCTAAGAATGAATTTTGTCCGCAACCGAGCAGAACGAGAACTATGGCTGAGAAAATAATTTTTTTCATTTAAATAATATAGTAATTGATTATTAAGCCGGTGTTTTTTAGTTCAATTAGAGGTTTTTCTTTGTTTTTTAGAACCTTCGTCCTCACCCTGAGGTTGAGGCTTTGGGCTAGGCTGCTCTTGTTCTTGCTCTTGCTCTTGCGCAACTTCATTTAGCGCTTTAATTACTGAAGCGCACGAGGTAAAGAAAAAAGCGCAAATTGCCATAATAGCGAAAACAATAACTTTTTTTTGCATAATTGTTATAAAATATAGAAAATTTCTATTTTCCCCAAATGAATTGCCAAAAATTTGCCCTGCTGATAGCATTTTGCATTGCAAGTGCCTTTGCCCAAGCTTATCCAACATATAATGTGGACAGGCCTTATACCCTGCGGTATTTGGATTATTCCCCTTTGCTTTATCGCTATCACGATATTACAGCAGGTTCCGCGCCTCAAACTTTTTTTTATCCGCAAATTGATTCTGCATACAGGCAAAAGAAGGATTCTTCCTCATTGCTTTTTTGGCATGCGGAGGATGGGAGGGCAATGCTCAACATAAGCCCTGTGCTGGCATGGGATATTCGCGGAGGTGAACAATTCGGAGATACAATAAAAGGCTACGAAGGCGGCTTGTTTATGAGCGGTTATATTGATTCCGCGGAATTTTGGCTTGATGCAAGAATTTTCAGCGAAGGGCGTTCTGAAAAAGAACACAAAAAATGGAAATCTTGGGACAGGGAATTTATTGAAAAACAAGGAAATAAAGACAACCAAGGCTCCGGCGCATTAAAAGAAGTCGATTATTCCAGCTATGCAAGGTATCGCGGACATATTGCAATGCGAATGGGCTGGGCCGTTCTTGATTTTGCGCGCGACGTTGCGCACTGGGGACCAGGCTACTACAATAATCTAACATTAAATCAAGGCGCAGTGCCTTACAACCAAATAACGCTTTCAACAAAAATAGGCCCGCTTTCCGTTGTGAGTCTTTATGCGGATTTGGATCCCGGCTCTCACAGCATGAGAAAAGATGTAAGCCGCAATTTATACGGACATCGCTATGAACTTGAATTAGGCGATTTGACGCTTGGCATAAGTGAAATTACAGTTGTTTACGATATTAATCCTTACTGGCTTTTTGTTCCGATAGTGCCGCTCTTCGCAGAAAAAGGGAATTACAGCGAAGACAACAACAACGGCGCTATTGCCTTTGATTTTAGCTACAGGCTGCCTTTTGGCCTGCGGCTTTATTCGGAATTTTTTCTTGACGATATGGAAAGCCCCACCAGCTTGCTTAGAAACGATAATATAGAAGCGAAGTGGGCTGGGATGATAGGCGCTGAATACGCAGGGAATTTCGGGGCGTGGAAAGTTGGTAGCATAGCGGAATACGCAAGAATTGAGCCATACGTATATACGCATTTTAAACCAAATACCGCTCAGATTGCGCACTTGAATTACCCTATAGGCAGCCAAGCGGGACCAAACAGTTTGGCAATAGATTGGCTTGTTTACGCAAGGAATGCAAAGCATTTTCAAATGCAGCTAAAGCAAGGATGGCTTTGGAAAGGCAATGATGGAGGCGAGATTAATGAGCCAACCCCTACTCACAATCATCATTCAACTGAAAAGCATTTTTTGGACGGGGCAAAAATGCAATACACATTAACGCCAGCAATAGCTTACATGAACAGGCATTACGCAATCAGCGCGGAATATTCATTCTTTGACCGAAATGCGTTCTGCGCGCGCGCAATGTTTTTGTGGTAAATTTTATAGTAAGCAATGATTAATTCAATGCTTGGGTATGGGGTATGGGGTTTGGGGTATGGGCAATGCAAAAATATACCGTTTTTAGCGAATTTAAGCTGTTTTTTATGAAATTCCCCATACCCTATACCCCATACCCCAAACCCAAAGCGACTTAATCAGCACTTACTATATTCCCCAATATGGAAGACATTATTTTCCTGTCTAGGCTGCAGTTTGCTATAACAACGGTGTATCATTTTCTTTTTGTCCCGTTGACTATAGGGCTGGGGCTTTTTATTGCAATATGGGAAACCATGGCTTACAGGAGCGGCAATTCGGATGATGAGCGAGTTTCGCGGTTTTGGGGCAGGCTGTTTTTGCTGAATTTTGCTGCAGGCGTGGTTACAGGCATTGTGCTGGAGTTTCAGTTTGGAATGAACTGGGCAGAATACAGCCGTTTTGTTGGCGATGTTTTTGGCGTGCCGCTTGCCTTGGAAGCTTTGCTTGCGTTTTTTATAGAAAGCACGTTTTTAGGGCTTTGGATGTTTGGGCGAAATATTTTGCCAAGAGGCATTCACCTTATGTGTATATGGCTTGTGGTTGCCGCTTCTTGCGTGTCTGCGCTTTGGATTCTCATTGCAAACAGCTTTATGCAAAATCCCGTTGGCTTTGTTTTTAACAATGGTCGCGCAGAAATGGTGGATTTTTGGGCTCTTGCGTCAAATCCCTACTTTTTGCACCAGTTTCCTCATGTTCTAGCTGCCAGCGTGTGCACAGCGGCGTTTTTTATTTTGGGAATTTCTGCTTGGAAAATAAAGCAAGACTCAAATGATACCCATTTGTTTGAGAGAACTTTTAAATTCGCATTGTTTATGGGATTTATTGGAGTTGTGGCTGTTGCTCTGAGCGGGCATTTGCAAGGGCAGTCCGTTGCCAAGCTGCAACCCATGAAAATGGCGGCTATGGAAAATTTAAAGGAAACCGCTGACCCTGCGCCGCTTTCCATTTTGCCCGGGATTGAAATACCCGCTCTGCTTAGCGTTATGGTTCATAACAAATCAAGCGGCGAAGTTAAAGGGATAGAAGAATTGCAAAAGGTTTTTGAAGCTCGCTATGGACTAGGGAATTACGTGCCGCCGGTGTGGATTTCTTATTTTTCTTTCAGAGCGATGGTTGGCAGTTCGCTTGCAATGATGTTCTTTGTTTTTTACGGCATATTCTGGTTTGTTATTTTGAAAAAGAAAATGCACGGGAAAATATTGATGCTGATGACGGCAGGAATTTCTCTGCCTTATCTAGCAAACACAACCGGATGGCTAATAGCAGAAACTGGACGCCAGCCTTGGATAGTTTATGGATATATGCCCACGGATAAAGCTGTATCGGCAGGAATTTCAAGCGGAAATGTGATTTTTTCTCTGATTGCTTTTACCATTGTTTATATGATTTTAGCAGTAATAACATTTCTTTTTATGCGTAGAGAAGTTATTCGCGGTTGTGTTGAAAGAAGAATAACCGGAAAAAATCCTGCGATAACGGCGTAGTTGGAGATTGCTTTATGAGTTTGGAAGTTTTGTGGTTTGTGCTTATTGCGGTTCTGTGGTCAGGTTTTCTTTTTTTGGAAGGCTTTGATTTTGGCGTGGGTATTTTGCAATTGATTTTGGGCAAGAATGAGCGCGAGCGCAGAACTTATATCAGCTCTATTGGCCCGCACTGGGATGGAAATGAGGTTTGGCTTATAACTGCGGGCGGCGCAATGTTTGCGGCATTTCCTTCTTGGTATGCGTCTTTTTTCAGCGCTCTTTATTTGCCATTTGTTTTATTGCTTTTGGCTTTGATTGTTAGGGGCGTGAGCTTTGAAATCAGGCACAGGGCAGAAGATTTTTCAAAGTCTCGCTTTGCATGCGATGTTGCTCTTGCTGCAAGCAGTTTTTTGTCTGCGCTACTGATTGGCGTTGCCATGGCAAATTTGGCTATTGGCATTCCAATAGAAAACGGAAATTTTACAGGAACTTTTTTTGACTTGGTTAAACCTTACGCATTGTTAGGCGGTGTGCTGGGAGTATCTTTGTTTTTAACAAATGGCGCTTTGTTTTTGACTTTGAAAATAGAAGGCGAGCTTCAAGAAAGAGCGTACAGGTTTTCAAAAATCTTTGTTGCGGCAAGCGTGGTTTTATTTGCTATAGCAACTATTTTGGCATGGAGGCAAAGCATTATTTGCATAGCTTCTTTTGCTTTGATTTTGGCTGCGGCAATTTTGGTTTTTAAGCAATATTCAAAAATAGCTTTTATTCTTGTTGCGCTTTGCACAGCTTGCTCCGTTGCGGCTTTGTTCTCTGCCTTGTTTCCGAACGTGCTTGTTTCTTCCGTATCTCCAGAGCATAGCTTAACCGTGTTTAACTCTGCCTCTTCTGCATACACATTAAAGCTTATGAGCATTGTGGCGGCAATTTTTCTCCCTGTAGTTTTGGCGTATCAAACTTGGAGCTACTACGTTTTTCGCAAACGCATTAGCCCAAGAAATGCGAACACGGAGGTGTGAGGGTGCAAACCGAGCAGCTTAGAAGAATAACCCAGGGTTTGATAAACCTCTCAACGCTTCCAACAATAACAGCACAACTTCTTGAATTGGTTGGATCCGAAAAAGACCAAAGAGAAGCTTTGGAGCAAATAGTTTTCAGCGACCCGATTTTAGCTGCCCGTCTTTTGAAAATGGCAAATGCCAGAGGCGAACACATAACAAATATCCACGCAGCAATAAACAAACTGGGTTTTGAACAGGCAAAGGAAATTTGCATAGAAGCTTCAATATCCAGAATTTTTGAACTTAAAGATGTGCAAAAATTTTGGGATCATTGCAGCGCAGTTGGAATTGCAGCGCGCATAGTTGCTCAAAAATACAAACCCGATTTAACAGAAGACGCTCATACGGCAGGGCTTTTGCATGATATTGGAAAAATTATTCTTTTGCAATACACGGGAGCGGAATTTGAACAGGCTATTGCGCTAAGCAAAAGCCGTTCCTGCGATTTATATTTGGCGGAGATGGAACTTTTAGGCGAAGATCATGGGCAAACGGGAGCAAGGCTTGCGGAAAAATGGCAGCTTCCCCGTTCCATAGGCGAAGTTATGCTCTATCATCACTCTTTTGCAAGAGCAGAAATCAACAGACCGCTCGTAGCCGCTGTGAGTTTTGCAGATAATCTTTGCAGAGCATTGAATCCGGGCGATGGCGGAAATTATGCGCCGCCCGCATTTTCTGAAGAATTAGCAGAAGAGCTTTGCAGCTGGGGGGTGAATTTGGATGCAAACGCTTTGCGTCCGCTTATGATTAAGTGCATTGAAGAATTGCGCAAAAAAGGTTTAACACAGTATGGATAAGGAGATAGTTTCATGCAAAAAATCAATATAGCTATTAGCAGCTTTGGAAATGTCGGTCGCGCAATTTTGAAAACTCATCAGGAGCACGTTGCAAAATTCGGCAAAAAACACGACATCAATATTGTTGGGATAATCCGCAGAAATGCAAGCGGCGGTT
>WRMM01000134.1 GCA_009777135.1 Candidatus Fibrimonadales bacterium | reverse complement strand
TCTGCATCTTTTAAACTTTGTTTTTTTCTTTGCTCATCTCCGGTTTTTTTGGGTATCTCTACAATAGGATGTATGGGAACGGTGGGAAATGTTTCTAAAATTCCAAAAGCGCCCTGCAAACTTTGCACGGTAAGAGCGTATTTTATTGGCTCGAAATTAGCCATGGAAAGCAAGAGAACAAAGAACGTGAGCAACAGGGTTACCATGTCGGAGAACGTGGTCATCCACATGGGTGCGCCTGGCTTGCATTCCGGACATTTCTTTTTCTTTGCCACTTTTACCTTCTTTCCATTCTTTCTCTTTCTTTGGCGGCTTCCAATTCCGCTCTAGCTTTGGGTTCAAGGTAGGCCGATAGTTTCCATTGCACAACGCGCGGATTTTCTCCAGCCTGCACTGCAAGGATGCCAGCCAGCATAACAGTTTTTTCTGCCATTTCTTCGTTGTGCCTAATTAGGAGTTTGGCTGCTATAGGCCAGCAAAACATGTTTGCCACTAAAGAACCGTAAAAAGTGGTTATCAATGCAATGGCCATGCCGGGACCTATTGCAGCAGGGTCACTCATGTTTCTCAGCATTAGCACCAAGCCTATAAGCGTTCCTATCATTCCAAATGCCGGAGCCATTGCCCCTAGATTATTGAAGAAATCAATGTTGCTTTTGTGCCTTTCTTCTATATTTTCTTTCTCTGTTTCCAAAATGCTCTCTATAACGGCGCGCTCTGTGCCATCAACTGCAAGCTGAATGCCTTTTCTTAAAAACGGGTCATCAACTTTTTCCAAAGAATTTTCAAGGGCAAGAATACCTTCGCGTCTGGCTTGCTCTGCAAATGATATTATTTGAGTCACGGTTTCAGCAATATCGTATTTTTGCGTTATCACATACATTTTCAAGAAACTAGGCAGGGTTTTCCAAAAATTTGGCGGATAGGCGCATACCATAGCCATTAAAGACATGCCTACGGTTATGGCAACAGATGGAGGATCTATAAAGATATTAATGTTGCCCACTCCTCCAAAACCGATAAAAATCATAAGCGCAAAGCTTACTACAAGTCCAATTATCCCGCTAAAATCCATGTTAGGAATATAGTAATTGATGGCTAAATCGCTTTGGGTTTGGGGTATGGGGTATAGGGTATGGGAAATTTCACAAAAAACGGCTTATATTTGCTAAAAAGGGCATGTTTTTGCATTGCCCATACCCCAAACCCTATACCCCATACCCAAGCATTGAGTTAATCATTGCTTACTATAGTAAATTATCGCTATGCAAACAAATGTTCCTCTTGCAGAGAAAATGCGCCCGCAAAATATGGATGAGTTTTTGGGCCAGCAACGTATTTTAGGCGAAACAAGTATGTTGAGAGCGGCTATTTTAAGCGGCAATGTGCCCAGCATGATTTTTTGGGGACCTCCGGGCTGCGGAAAAACAAGCCTTGCAAATGTGATAAAGAACCACAGCAAAAAGCGGTTTGCGGCTCTTTCTGCTGTTGCCAGCGGAGTTAAAGAGGTAAAAACGGTTTTAGACGAAGCAAAAACCTACAAAGAAAATGGCAGGGAAACAATTTTATTCATAGATGAAATCCATCGCTTTAACAAGGCTCAGCAAGATTCTCTTTTAGGCGCGGTGGAAAACGGAACCGTAACTTTAATTGGAGCCACTACCGAAAATCCGGGCTTTGAGGTCAATTCCGCATTGCTTTCTCGCTGCCAGTTAATTCTGTTTGGTCCTTTGCTGGAGCAAGATATGCAAAATCTTTTGGAGAGCGCTTTGCAAACTCATCCAAGAGGTTTAAAAAGAAAAGATTTGAGCGTGTCTCCTGAGGCTGCTCAAAAGCTGATAGGGCAGGCAGATGGCGATGCGAGATTTTTGCTGAACCAGCTTGAGTGGCTTGCCGGCACGGTTCAGGGCGAGGCAGAAGTAACTTTGGAATTGATGGAGCAAATCCAGTATAAAAAGCCGCTTCGCTACGATAAGCATGGCGAGGAGCATTACAATTTGATAAGCGTTTTGCACAAAGCCGTGAGGGGCAGCAATGTGCAGGCTGCGGTTTACTGGCTGCATAGAATGCTAGACGGCGGCGAAGACCCTCGTTATATTTTGCGGCGTTTAATGCGAATGGCTATGGAAGACATTGGACTTGCAGACCCCAATGCTCTTTTGCTGGCAACCGCCGCAAGAGATGCTTTTGATTTTATGGGCGTGCCAGAAGGCTTGATTGCCCTTGACGAACTTACCGTTTATCTGAGCCTTGCTCCCAAAAGCAACAGCTTGGAAATTATGGGTTCAAAAGTGAACAGCTGCATAAGGCAAACCGGCACCTTGCCTGTGCCCAGAGCTTTTAGAAATCCGGTTACAAAAGTGGGCAAAGATTTAGGCTATGGAAAAGGCTATCAATACGACCACGATGCGCCAGAAGCTTATGCAGGCCAAGAGCATTTGCCAGATAAATTAAAGGGAATGAAATTTTATGAACCCACGGAATATGGCAGGGAAAAGGCCTTAGCGGAGAGACTCAAAGAGCTGGAGAAACTCGCAAGCGGTTTGCGTTCGCAAAATTCTTAGACGAAAATCAGGCATGTCTTCAAAAAGCCTTGAGCAAAGCTGTTTTAGCCTTCCAAGAATTTGGCCTTCTCTCAAAGAATCTTCCCTTAGCAATTGCTCATAACGCAAAACCACGTCGCATGGATTGCCTTTTTTCTGCGAAAAAATCCAGGGATTATGCAAGGCAGCTCTTCCTATTGCAACTCCTTTCACACCGTAATTTTTCATTTTTTCAAGAGCCATTTCCACAGAAGCTACATCTCCGTTTCCTATAACGGGAATTTTTGCCTTTGCCGCGATTTCTCCTATTATATCCCAATTTGCAAGCCCTTTATATGCTTGAGCTTTAGTTCTGCCATGAATAGTTAATTGCTGCACACCCACGCCTTCTGCAATTTCCAGAACATCATTTATGCAAATTGAGTTCTCGTCCCAACCAATGCGGCATTTCAAGAAAACCGGAATTTTCACAGCCGCTTTCATTGCCTGCAAAATTTTGGCAAGATTTGGCAAATCTTTCAGCAAACCCGCTCCGCTGCCTTTGTTGGCAACCTTGGGAGCGGGGCATCCCGCATTAAGCTCAACAAAAGCTGCCCCACGTTCCTGAACCTGCAGAGCCGCACTTGCCAGCTTCTCCGCATTGTGCCCAAAAATCTGCATGCAAAAAGGCTCTTCTTCCTTATCAAATCGAGCCGCCCTCAAATTAGCCGGCGTAAAAAAAACGGAGCTTCCAGCAGAAAGAAACTCCGAAACAAAAAGCGGCGCATTCCCGCCAGAAAACTCCCTAATCAAACGCCGAAACGGCAAATCCGTAACACCGTCCATGGGGGAGAGGGTTAGCATTACAACACAGACTTCGCTCTTTGGTCCATCGCTTCGTATTCAAAAATTTCTTCGGGTTTGAACCAGAATGAGATTTCTCTTGCTGCGCTTTCGGGGCTGTCGGAAGAGTGAACGGCGTTTTCTGTCATTGAGGTTGCCCAGTCGTAGCGAATGGTGCCGGGTTCTGCTTTTGCAGGGTTTGTTGCGCCGTTAATTGCGCGAACTTTTGTTATTGCCTCTTCGCCTGCAATAACAAGCTGAACAGAAGGGCCGCTTGTCATGAATTTGGCAAGTTCGGGAAAGAATGGTTTGCCAACGTGTTCTGCATAAAAGCCTTCTGCATCTGCTTGGGTCATTTGTTTAAAGCGAATAGCCGCAACCGAAAGCCTTGCAGCCTCGTAGCGACCAATTATGCGCCCAATTAAACCAGATTTAACCGCATTCGGCTTTATCATAGCAAAAGTTTTTTCCATAAAAATCTCCTTGATTATTGGAGTAATATAGTAAACAATGATTAACTCAATGTTTGGGTATAGGGTTTGGGGTATGGGTGATGCAAAAATATGCCCTTTTTAGCGAATTTAAGCCGTTTTTTGTGAAATTCCCCATACCCCAAACCCTATACCCCATACCCAAGCGTGCAAATCAGCGTTTTCTACATTTACCGCAACGGATATGCAATTTACCCAACCATACAAATACGGCTTTGTAACCGACATAGAGACTGAAGCTTTTGAGAAAGGGCTTTCTGAAGATGTTATTCGCAGAGCGAGCCGCATACGCAAAGAGCCGGAATTTTTGCTGAATTTCCGCTTGAAAAGCTACGAAAAGTTTTTAGCTATGAAACCGCCCGTTTGGGGCGAACTGAAATTTGCTCCCTTAGATTTGCAAGATATAGTTTATTACAGCGCGCCGAAAAATAAAAAAGAACATGCAAGCCTTGAAGAAGTTGACCCAGAGCTTCTGGATACTTTTGAGAAACTGGGCATTCCGCTAGACGAGCAAAAAAGATTGGCAAATGTTGCGGTAGATGCGGTGTTCGACAGCGTTTCAATTTTCACAACGCACAAAAAAAAACTGCTTGAAATAGGCGTGATTTTTTGCAGTTTTGGCGAAGCGGTTCAAGAATACCCAGAGCTTATTGAAGAATATCTAGGCTCCGTTGTTCCCCCTAGCGACAATTTTTACGCAGCGCTCAACAGCGCGGTTTTCAGCGATGGCAGTTTTGTTTACATTCCGCCTGGCATAAAATGCCCAATGGATTTATCCACATATTTCAGAATAAACAACAAAGAAGCAGGCCAATTTGAACGCACGCTAATAATAGCAGACAAAGATTCTTACGTGAGCTATCTGGAAGGCTGCACCGCTCCAGAATTTTCAAGCAACCAATTGCACAGCGCAGTTGTTGAGCTTGTTACTTTGGACAATGCAAAAATAAAGTACAGCACTGTGCAAAATTGGTATGCAGGCGACAAAAACGGCGTTGGCGGGGTTTACAATTTTGTGACCAAACGCGCGCTTTGCAAAGGGAAAAACAGCCATGTGAGCTGGACTCAAGTTGAGGCAGGCAGTTCAATAACCTGGAAATACCCAAGCTGCATTTTGCTTGGCGAAGGCTCGGCAGGCGAATTCTATTCCGTGGCGCTGACAAACGGCAAAATGCAAGCCGACACTGGCACAAAGATGATACACATTGGCAAAAACACAAAAAGCACCATTGTAAGCAAAGGAATTTCCGCAGACCAAAGCTCAAATGCCTACAGAGGCCTTGTTGAAATAAGGTCAAACGCAGAAAATGCCGCCAACTACACCCAATGCGACAGCATGCTTGTAGGCGGAGAATCCGCCGCCCACACATTTCCCATGGTTATTGTGCAAAACAAAACCGCCAAAGCCGAGCACGAAGCCAGCACCAGCCGCATAAGCGAAGATATGCTGTTTTTTTTGGAGCAAAGGGGAATTTCAAGGGAAGACGCTATAGGTTTGGTAGTTGGCGGGTTCAGCAGAGACGTGTTTAATGAATTGCCAGGCGAATTTGCAAGCGAGGCTAGGGCATTGCTGGCATTGAAGCTAGAGAAGAGCGTAGGATAAAACTAAACTTTTTCGTAACAATTTTGTAGTTTATAATTAACATATCTTTCCAAAAGGGGTGTATTATGAATTTACGGAAGTCTTTTGCGTTTGTCGCTCTGTTCCTGTCAATGGTTCTTATTGCAGCCTGTTCAGACGGAAATAAAAGTTCAAGTGTCAATAAAAACGAAAAAGAAGATGACTATGAAAATAAAACTGATCCCAATTTGAATATGGACCGTGATGACCTTGGGCAGGAACATTCCATTGTAATTAAATTCGGCAATGGAGCGCCTGCTATAGACAATCCATACGAAAACGATGTTACGATTACGTCAAACGGAGAAAATGTTGTTGTAAATGTTGCGGAAACCAGTGCGAATATCGAGTATAATTTGATTGTGAGCGGAACCACCACCAATGGCTCGCTTAAAATTTACGGTCAGCACAATATGGGGATTTTCTTGAACAGCGTAGATATCACAAACCCTAGGGGGCCAGCAATAAATATTCAAAGCGGCGGAAAAATATCCGTAAATTTAGTCGGTGGAACATATAATTACCTTGCAGACGGAGCAAACTACAACCCCACAGGAGAAGAAGATGCAAAAGGCACATTATTTAGCGAAAAACGGCTCCTTTTCAAAGGAATCGGATCTTTGGAAGTAGAGTCAAAATATAACCACGCAATAGTAGTGGATAATGATTTTGAAATGGAAAGCG